>CANQSO010000072.1 GCA_947626535.1 uncultured Bacilli bacterium
CATTATTTGCCTAGCTTTATTATGTAAAAAAATAACAGAAAACATTCTTCTTCTGTTATTTATGGCTGAGTAGTAACTTATTATAGAGATTTAACATAATTTTTTACTGTAAATAATTGACAAACTCTTAATAAATTAGTATAATCTAAATCGCTACGGGTTAGGCAGCAAAATTAATATTTATTAATGTGTAATCTAAAAGTAAAATTTTTCATGAGTATAAACTGCCTTTAGAAAATGTTAATAGATTACTCCCTAATATAATGTTAGTTTTATAACTTTTAGCAAAATTTATAGAAAGGAGATAATTATGGCAAGATATACGGGACCTGCTTATAAAAAATCTCGTCGTCTTAATTTTTCAACTTTAGAAAATGGTAAAGATTTAAAAAGACCTTTTGCTCCTGGTGTTCACGGAAATGAAAGAAGACGTAAATTAAGCGAATATGGAATTCAGTTACAAGAAAAACAAAAAGTTCGTATTTTATATGGATTAAATGAAAAACAATTCCACAAAGTATTTGAGAAAGCTTCTAAAATGAAAGGTGTTGCTGGTGAAAACTTATTATTCTTACTAGAAAGTCGTCTAGATAATTTAGTATATCGTATGGGACTAGCAAATACTCGTCGTGGAGCTAGACAATTAGTAAATCATGGTCATATTACCGTTAATGGTAAAAAAGTTGATATTCCATCTTATAATTGTAAAATTAATGATGTTATTGCTGTTAAAGAAAACAGTAGTTCACATCCAGCTATTCTAGCAAGTTTAGAAGCAAATAATACAACTAAAGCTTTTGTGGAATTTGACAAGAAAAAATTAACTGGTAAATATTTAAGAAGACCTGATCGTTCTGAATTAAATCAAGAAATTAACGAATCATTAATTGTTGAATTTTATAATCGTTAATCAAAAAAGAATACTTAACATTTTAAAAAAGTATTCTTTTTTTAAAATTGATTTTTCTTTATATGTTTGATATTATTTAACTAGGTGAGAAGATGAAAAATTTAAAAGAAAAAATGTTAGATTTTTTTAGTAATAAAAAACATTTATATTGGACAATAGCTATTTTAATTATTGTTATTCTAACTATTATTGGTTTAATTATTTTAAGTATCTTATCTAAACGTTATGATTATTTAGAAATTGAAAATATGTTAGTTGATAGTTCAAAAGCTTATTTAATTAATCATAAAGAAATTAATTTAACAGAAGAAGATAATTCTTATGAAATAGATGCGACTAGTTTAATAAATGAAGAATATTTAAAAGATTTTTCTAAACTTAGTACGGATACTAATTGCAATGCTAGAGTAACTGTTACTTATAATCATGGAGAATTTAGATATACGCCTATTTTAACTTGTGATAATTATGAAACTAAAGTTTTTAAAGATGTTTTATTTGAAAAAGAGAATGTTGTTGAAAGTGGCGATGGGTTATATAAATTAGATAAAGTATTTCGTTATAAAGGGGATTATGTTAATAATTATTTTAATTTTGCTAATAAAACATGGCGATTATTTAAATTAGAAAATAATAAATTATATTTAGTTTTAGCTGATACAATAAATGATAAAAATAGTAATTTTGTTTATGATGACCGTTATAATTATGATTTAGAAAGTGATAAAGGTTTAAATGATTATGATGCCTCAAGAATTAAAGATACTTTAACAAATTATTATAATAATGATTTTAAAGATTATAAAGCTTATATTGTTAATCATGAAGCTTGTAAAAATACTAGAAGTGAAAAAGATACTGATTTTATTGGCGCAATTGATTGTTTTACCACTACTAATGTTCCAATTAGTTTAATGGCTGTTTATGATTTTATAAGTGCAAGTCGTGATTCTTTATGTTTAGATACGATGTCTGCTAATTGTTCCAATTATAATTATTTAACTATTGCTAAAAATAAATGGTGGTTAATGAATGGGACAAATGAAAATTCTGGTAAAGTTTATTATGTTAATCAAAGTGGTGATTTAGATTTAGATTATGCTAGTAGTAAAAAATATCTTAGATATGTTATAACCTTACCAGATGATGTTTTATATAAAGATGGAAATGGTACTCAAAATAAACCATATACAATTTATCTATATTAAAGTTCATTAGGAACTTTTTCTTATGGCAATTAAAAAGAAGGTATACCCTTCCTTATATTAGAAAATTAAGCCACCAAGAATAATTGCAAGTAATATAAATAGAACTAAAATAATGAATGCACTAATGTTGTTATTATTACATCCACATCCAGAATTTTGTCCTTGTTTGCAACAACTCATAAGGCACCTCCTTCATTAAAGACTAAATGAATGCTCCAACAATTAACACTAATAAGATAAATAATACTAGTATTATTGCTGGTCCAAGTCCATTACTTTCACAGTTGTACATGATACTCCCTCCTTTATTTGTCTTTTCATTTATATTGTATGGTAAATTTTTTCATTGGTTCTTCTTTTTAAAAAGTTATTTTCATTTACTAAACAGTATTAGACGTGATATAATAACAATGGTTTTTAAAGAAAGAAGGATATTAATGAATAAGAAAAAAATTGTAATTATAGGTTTAAGTGCCTTATTATTATGTGGATGTGGTAAAGAAATACCTACTCTATCTGATGGCAGTCAAGCTATTGCTACTTTTAATGATGAAAGTATTAGTCTTTCAGCAAATGATTTATATAATAAAATGAAAGAACAATATGCTCTAGATGCATTGCTTCAATTAATGGATAAACAAATTTTAGAAAAAGAATTACCTGATGATCTTGAAACAGAAATGGAAAATGCTAAAAACACTGTTAAATCAATGAAAGATACTTATGGAGAAGACCAAATTAATTCTTATTTTGGTTCAGTAGATAATTATACTAATTATATTTATATTAATAATTTACAACAAAAAGCTATTTTAAATTATGCTAAAACTAAAGTATCTGATAAAGAAATACAAGCTTATTATGATAAAAATATTTATGGAGATGTTACAGTAGACCATATCTTAATTAAGACTAATGTTACTGATGATACTTCAAGTGAAGATAAAGAAAAATTAGAAACAGAAGCTAAAAATAAAATTAATGAAATAATTGATAAATTAAATAAAGCTGAAAATAAACTTGACACTTTTAAAGAACTTGCAAAAGAATATTCAGATGATGAAGCAACTAAAGATAATGGTGGAAGTTTAGGAGCTATTAATACCGATACTTTATCAAGTAGTTATGATGAATTACTTAAAGCTGCTAGAAATTTAGAAGATGGAAAATATTCTACGGAATTAATTACTACCGAATTAGGATATCATGTTATTTATAAAGAAAGTACTTCTGAAAAGAAATCTTTAGAAGACGCTAAAGAAGAAATATTAGAAAAATTAGGACAAGAAAAACTTGATAATGATGCCACTTTAAATGTTACAGCCATGGAAGAATTAAGAAAGAAATATGGCATGGAAATTCAAGATTCTGATTTAAAAGAAAAATATTCTAATTATATTGCCAATTCTATAGCTTCAGCTAGACAAAGTGAACAGGAAACTACAGCAGAATAAAAAGACCAAAAAAAGGTCTTTTTTAATTTAATTTTCCATCAAGGCTAAAGCTTTTAGCATCTGTAATCTTTACATCAACAATTTTTCCTATAACTTCTTTAGGAGCTAAAACATTAATTAATTTCATTCCTCTAGTATAACCATATACTTTATTACTATCTTTTTCACTAATTCCTAAAATTAAAACTTCTTCTACTTTACCAACCAATTTTTCATTACTTTCTTTAGAATATTGATTTATCTTTTCATTTAAACGTTGTAAACGTTTTTCTTTTTCTTCTAAAGTAACATTATCTTTCATTTTACTGGCTGGGGTTCCTTCTCTTGGACTATAAATAAAAGTATATGCTCCATCATATTTTACTTTATTAACAACATCTAAAGTATCTAGAAAATCTTGTTCACTTTCATTGGGAAAGCCAACTATTATATCCGTTGTAATTGTAACATCTTTGATTTTATTTTTTAATTTATTTACTAAATCTAAATATTCATCTTTGGTATATCTTCTGCCCATTAATTTTAATATTCGGTCACTTCCACTTTGAAGTGGTAAATGAATATAAGGCATAATATTATCATATTTACTAATAATATCAATCATTTCTGAAGTAAAATTCCAAGGATGAGAAGTTACAAATCTAATTCTAGGAATATCAGTTTTAGCAACATTTTCTAAAAGAGTTGCAAAATCATAGCCTGAATTCAAATCATTCCCATAAGCATTAACGTTTTGGCCTAATAAAGTAACTTCTTGATAACCCTCTTCTTTTAATAATGTAACTTCTTTAATTATTTCTTCCATTTTACGGCTACGTTCTTTACCTCTTGTATAAGGTACTATACAATATGTACAAAATTTATCACAACCATACATAATATTAACCCAAGCAGTTATTTTAGAATCACGATGATAGTTTACTCCTTCATAAACACATCCTTCTTCACTATAAACTTCAATATCTTGTTTATTATGATTATTTAAAATTAAATTACCTAGTTCATGAATATTATGAGTTCCAAAAACAATATTGATATAAGGATGTCTTTTTAATATTTCTTCGACAACACTTTCTTCTTGACTCATACATCCTCCTAAAGCAACAATAATTTCTGGATGTTCTTTTTTTAAGTGTTTAATTCTTCCTAAATAACCAAACACTTTATCATGAGCATTTTCTCTAATTGCACAGGTATTTAAAACAATTACTAAAGCCTCTTCCATTACTTCAGTTTCTTCTAAACCTAAATTTTCTAAAATAGCTCTTATCTGTTCAGAGTCATGAACATTCATTTGACAACCATAAGTTTTTAAGTAAAACTTTTGACCTTTAAAACTATTATTTTTAACATCATTAGCAATTTTATATTCACTTGGCTTATCACTTCTAATTTTAGCCTTTTTTAAATCTGGTAAATTCATTTAAATCATCCCCAACTAAATCGTATTATATCACAAAAAAAGAGTTAATAGCAATTAACTCTTAATCCCAACTCATATCATCGTCTTCTTCAATTGGCTCTTCATCAATTAAGTCATTTTGCGTGTCATCATACTCATCATCATTTGTTTCAACATAATCATCAGTTATACTTGTTATATATACTTCTATATTATCATAATCAATATATTTTGGATTTTCATCTTCACCAGAATACAAAACTCCTCTTTTAACATTATATTTTTCTTCTACATCTAAAGCATCTATATAATCAGCGGCTATTGGTTTTCCATCTTTCATATAAACTAGTATACAACTTACAGAACCTAATATTTTATTAGTATTATTAGTAATATTAAAATCAATTATATTATCTTCAACATCATATGTTACTTTAACCAAATCAACCATATTAGAAGTATCAGCTATTCCTTCTAAATTTTCACCATCTGTTTTAATTTCTAAATTGATTTTACTAGGAATATAAAAATTAAAATTTTCGTCAACAGGTAACATCAAAGATGCATAAGTTGTTGAATGAGCTCTAAAGTTTTTCAAAAAGATTTCATCTTCATCAAGTAAATCATCAGTTGTTTCAGGATAAGTTACATAAACATCTAAATCTTTAATATCCTCATTTCCATTATTAGTCATTCTAACTATTATATTAGAATTATCAACACTATAAAAAGTTTCTACCTTAATATTATCAGGTGCACTTAAATTAATCCGCTTATCAACACCTTCATCTTCCTTCTTACCACATCCTCCAATAAAAATACAACCAACTAAAATTATGGTTAAAATCATAATTTTCTTTTTCATAATTTCCTTCTTTCTATTTTAATAAAATTATTATAACATGTATTTTTTTAATTAGATACTTTTATTTAAAAATTTCACATTTTTTTCAAATATTTTTTATTTGTTTTTCTTCCTAGCAAATCAATTACTTCTTTACTATCTTTTCCATTCCACCCATATATGGTTGTAAAACTTTAGGAATTAACACACTTCCATCTTCTTGTAAATTATTTTCAAAAAAAGCAATTAACATTCTTGGCGACGCTATAACGGTATTTCTCGTTGTTACAATGCACCAAAAGTTATAATATGTTACTTATTATTTGTTTTATATAAATACATTTATTTTCAACTTATAATTTATGATTAACTTTCCAATAACCATTTTTATTTGCTCCCACTCTTTCAATATAACCACCCTCAATAAGAATTTTAAAATTTCTTATAATAGTCCTTTTATTCACATCCAGTAGCCTAGCCAACTCATCTTGAGTTATTAATGGTTTGTCCATTATTAATTTTATAATTGATTTTTGTAAATTGTTGAAAGATTTAAATGGTACATTTTCTGAAACTTCATTATTATCTTTAAATTCATTATTATTAAAAGGTACTGTTACTCGTATGTAATTAGGAAAAAATTCAAATATGCTTTTATCATACGTTTTTAATACTCTTTGTATACCCGTCCCAAGCTGTTCCACAAAATTTAAATCTCTAAAAATTCTCATCAATTCTGGATTTCTAGGATTAGAAAAACCCTCTAAAAATTCTTCTTGACTAACTCCTTCTTGTATCCCACCATTAGATGATATCACTAGCTTATTATCAAACATTTCAAATTTTGGAGAATAACCATTACACCAATCATTGTGTTATGAGAAGAAAAAAATTATGAGAAGTTGGACTAAGAAAGTCTTTTTTTATGGACTTTTTTCTTTATTTAACTT
>CANQSO010000073.1 GCA_947626535.1 uncultured Bacilli bacterium
CATTCTTTTACCACCTTTTTTCTTTTTAATTATTATAATATCATAAAAAACGCATAATTTCTCATGCGTTTATCCTGCAAAATAATTATAAACTATTGACTTAGGGGGGAGGTAATATTATATAATAACTCTAGAAATAGAGTGATAGTAATGGAAAAAAAGAATAAAAAATATATGTATATAACAATTAGTATAATAGCATTAATATTAATTGCTATAGGAATAAGTTATGCAATATGGATGATAACAAAAGAACAAACAGGAGAAAATGTCGTAAACTCATCATGTTTAAATGTAACAATGGAAGATGAAATAGATAGTATAGATTTAAAAAAGACTCAACCAATATTAGATGAAGAAGGATTAAACTTAAAACCATTTAGCTTTAAAATAAAAAATAATTGTGAAGAATATGCTGATTATACAATTAATTTAGAGATGTTAAGTGAAACAACATTAGAAAGTAAATATGTAAAAATAGCCTTAAGTGAAAAAGGAGATAGAGGAGTAGCAACAAAATTAGATGCTTATGATGAATATAAAACATTAAAAGGAACAGGAACAAAAGAAGGAAGACAATTAAAAAGTGGAAAATTAAAACCAAGTGAAGAAAAGGACTATGAACTACGAATATGGTTAGATGAAGATGTAACAGTAGAAGATGATACAATGGGAAAAATGTATAAATCAAAAATAATAGTAGAAAGTGAAATAGGAGAAAAGCCATATACCGAAAGCATCTTAAATGGAACTGATCCAGTATTAGAAGAAGGATTAATACCAATAACAATAAATGAAGAAAATGGTCTTGTCACAAGAGCAGATGAGACTAAAAAATGGTATAGTTATGCCGAACAGAAATGGGCAAATGCCGTAATATTAAGAGATGGAGTAGAAGATCCCGGAGCAAATGAACCAATCGAAGAGAATGATATTGAAAGTTATTTTGTATGGATACCAAGATACAGATATGAAATATTTGATGATGGAAATTATGATAGTTTAACAACAATAGAAAATAAAGCAAAACAAATAAACGTTGAGTTTGAAAACAAAGATGAACCAGTTCAAAGTGGAACGAGTGTTGGACAAATGTTAACGCATCCTGCTTTCACAGCCTTTAATACAAATGGCTTTTGGGTCGGTAAATTTGAAACCGGTTATAATGGAGCCAATCAAACTACAGATGCGGAAGTAAATCCAAAAGGTGAAGCAGCTTCAATTGAAGCCGCAAAAAAAGTTATAATCAAGCCAAATGTATATTCATGGCGAAATATTCAAATTGCTCCAGCTTATGTAATAGGAAGAAATTATAAAGAATCATTAAATAGCCATATGATGAAAAATACTGAATGGGGAGCCGTAGCCTATTTAAGTCAAAGTCAATATGGAAGTAGAGAAAAAATAAGAATTAATAACAATATTTCTTATTTAACAGGATATGCTGGAAAACATGAACCAACAATTGGACTTACGGGAACAAGTGAATCATGTAGTACAAATCCAGAAGCCTGCAATGAATATGGAGAATCAGAAAAAGGTCAAGATGGAGAAGTTAATACTGAATATTTTAATAAGGAAAGTGTCATCGCAAGTACCACAGGAAATTATTCTGGTGTTTATGATATGAGTGGCGGCTCATGGGAATATGTTATGGGAGCAATGAATGACGGAACTGGTAAAAATAAACTTGCTGCAGGTCGAGATAATTTGTATAACACAGGATTTAATGGTACTCTTACAATTCCTTCAAATGGAATTTCGACAATAACTGATGGAATAGATTTACCAAGAGATGAAAGGTATTATGATATATATGAATATGGTGTTAGCAATGCTACATATACAAGAGGAATGTTAGGAGATGCAACGAAAGAAATGGGACCATTTGAATCTAAAAATTATGCAACTGAATATAGAAATGTAAGCAGTTGGTATGAACAAGAAGGTTGGTTTGTATATTCGCTTGACCCATGGATGCTACGTGGTGGAGAAACGAGAGCTGGTATTGGTTGTGGAGTATTTGCTTTTACAGGAGGACAAGGTCGACCTGTAGAACATATTAGCTTTAGAATTATTCTCACTATTTAAAAATAAGTAATGTGTAAAATAAAATATTAATTTATTTTGCACATTTTTAACAATTTCTTATTACTTTAATTTTTTAATTTATAAAATCACAAATGAATATGTGGTCTAAAATAATCTTATTAACTTGACTTAGGGGGGGGGGTAATATTATATAATCATTCTATAGAATAGAGTGATTAAAAGATGAATAAAAAAGGTAAAATAATAGTAATAAGTATAACATTAATGATGCTAATAAGTGTTATAAATATATTGACATTTACTAAGTATGAAAAAATAATAAAAGATAATGAAATAGATAATTTAGATATAGCCTTTTATAAAGGAAATGAAAAAGTAGATACAATGCCAACAAAAGGAAATAGTGAAGGATTAGTATTTATAGATGGGGAATGTGATAATGGAGCAAGTATTGAATGGAATAGTGAAGAATGGGCTCCATTAATTAAAAACTTAACTAAAAGTAAAACCAAATGTACTTTATATTTTAATGATAAATATATTGATCGCGAATTAAATGGAACCGATCCAGTATTAGGAAATAAATTAATACCAATAACAATCAATGAAGAAAACGGTCGTGTTACAAGAGCCGATGAAAAAGAAAAATGGTATGACTATGAAAATCAAAAGTGGGCAAATGCTGTAATTTTGCGAGATGGAAAAAGTGATCCAGGAGCAGGAGTAGAAATATCCGAAAATGATATCGAAAGTTATTTTGTATGGATCCCAAGATATCGATATCAAATATTTGATGAAGGAAATTATAATGGTTTAACAACAAAAACAAATAAAGAACAAATAATTAAAATTATTTTTGAAACTAAAGATGTAGAAGTACAAAATGGAAGCAAACTAAGCGAATGGTTAACGCATCCCGCCTTTACCTCATTTAATACGAATGGCCTATGGGTCGGCAAATTTGAGACAGGCTATGATGGAGCTGAAAGCACTGGAGCGGCTCAAATAAATCCAAAAGATGAAGCAGCCTCAATTGAAGCAGCAAACAAAGTTATAATTAAACCAAATGTCTATTCATGGAGAAATATTCAAGTAGCTAAAGCTTATGTTGTCGGAAGACATTATGAATCGACATTAAACAGTCATATGATGAAGAATATGGAATGGGGAGCCGTAGCCTACTTACAACATAGTGAGTATGGAAGTCATGAAAACGTTAGAATAAATAATAATTCCAATTATTTAACAGGCTACGCAGCAATTAGAGAACCAACCACAGGATATACAGAAACAAACGAATTATGTAGTAAAACTCCAAATGCTTGTAATGAATATGGAGGCGTATCATCCCCTGGCCAAGATGGAGAATATAATACCAATTATTTTAATAAAGTCAGTGTCGTAGCCAGTACCACTGGAAATTATAGTGGAGTATATGATATGTCTGGAGGAGCATATGAATATATGATGAGTGGAATGGATGATAATAGTACTGATGATGGGCATAATGGAAAACTATCATCAGGTCGTCATAATGTATATAATTCCGGGTTTAATGGAAAATTAACATGTCCAGAATGTACTGATGGCAACTTAGTAATAAATCATGAAATATCAGAAGTAACAGGAGGAATAGATTTACCAACCGATACAAGATATTACGATAAATATGATTATAGTACAAGTTGGACAACATATAATCGTGGCTATTTAGGTGATGCCACGAAAGAAATGGGTCCATTTCAAATTATAAATTATTTATCTCAAACAAGACAAATAAGTAGTTGGTATGATGATGATACTTTTAGTACTTACACTGGCTTTCCATGGGTCGATCGTGGCGGTGAATGTACTTTTGGTACTGGTGCTGGTTTATTCCATTTTCATATCTCAAACGGTTTTTTGTACCACAACCGTAGCTTTCGGCTGGTTCTTGCCTTTTAAAAAAATAATTAATGTGTAATAAAATATCAATTTATTTTGCACATTTTTTGTATCAAAAATTGCAAATGTATAAAAAGTGGTTTAAAATAATATTGATAGCTTGACTTAGGGGGGAGAACAAAGTATATACCCAAAGTATAAAATTGCCTTATAATACTAGGTTTTTAAATGATTTTACTATTTCCAATTACTTAAGAAAATGTATTATTTAGTTTATTATTGTTTAAAAATTTGTATATTTACTTAAAGATCTTCAAGTGAAGGTCTTTTTTTGATGTCATAAAAAATGAAGGGGGATTGTTAAAATGACAGATAAAATATTAAAAGTTGGTACATTTTTTAGTGGAATAGGAAGTCCTGAAAAGGCGTTAGAAAAATTAAAAAAGAATGAATCATATCAATATAAAGTTGAGTGGAGTGCTACTAGACTTTATCAAAAGTTAACCATGTAGTTAATACAGATGCAATTAAGAAATGTATAGTTCCAATTTGAACTGAAAAGCAAAAACAATTTGTTTATGCAGAAGAAGCTAATGTATTAAATGTTGCATTATTTGGAATGACGGCAAAAGAATGGAGAGAAAGTAATCCAAAACTTGCTAAAGATGGAAATATAAGAGATTATACTGATTTACTTCATTTAGTAATATTAAATAATTTACAAAATACAAATGCAGAATTAATTGAAGAAAAGGTTCCTCAAAGAGAAAGACTTATTAGACTAAACAATTCAGCAAGAAGACAAATGGAATCATTAAAAGACAATAAAAGTCTAAAAGATTTAGAAGTATTATAAAAACAGTAAACGAAAATAAGTTGAGTTATGATAATTAAATTGTGTTTTGTTTGTCATCTTTTGATGACATTATATATATATTAAGTTAATATAAAGAATACAAAATTCTTATTTTTAATAAAAAAGTATTTTACAGAATACAAAATTGACAAATACTAAATAATAATATATAATGAAATAAGGTGAGGAGGCATGTTTTAATGATTATTAGAGATAATTATTTATCTAAAATTAGACCATTTTATGATGTTGATTTAATAAAAGTAATTACTGGGATTAGACGTTCAGGTAAATCGGTTATTTTAACTCAAATAATTGATGAAATTAAAGAAAATGGTGTAAAGGATAAATATATAATTTATGTTAATTTTGAATCAAAGGAATATTCTTTTATTAAGGATGATGATGATTTGTATAAGTACATAAAAGAAAAAATAGTAGATAATAAAAAGTATTATTTATTTTTTGATGAAATTCAAAATGTAAAAAAATGGGAATTAGCAATTAATTCATTTAAATCAGATTATAAGGAAAATATATCAATTTTTATTACTGGTTCTAATAGTGATTTATTATCTAGTGAATTTGCGACTCATATAGCTGGTAGATATGTAAGCTTTAAAATATTTCCATTTTCATTTAAAGAAGTATGTATGTTAAAAGAACATGAAAACAAGAATAAATACGAATTAGAAACAGATTTTGAAGACTATATGCGATGGGGTGGAATGCCTCAAAGATTTATATTTGATAAAGAAGAACAAATTAGAACTTATTTAACTGATGTATACAATTCTATTGTTGTTAAAGATATTGTAGAAAGGTTTAAAATTAAAGATATTGATTTATTCAATAGAGTCTTAGAATATATATTAACAACGCCAGCTCAAACTTTTTCTGCTGATAATTTAGCTAAATATTTTGAATCTGAAAATAGAGGTGTTACTAAAAATACATTATATAATTATCTAGAATATATGAATAAAGCTTTATTGATTAATAAAGTTGATAGATATGATGTGAGGGGGAAAAAAATTCTAAATGGAAAATATAAGTACTATTTGACTGATTTAGGCTTGGGTAGAATAATGAATGGGTCTAAAAAAGAACAGATAGGAGCATATATAGAAAATATAGTTTATAATGAATTAATATACAGAGGTTATGACGTTAAAATTGGATTTTTGGAAAATGGTGAAATTGATTTTATAGCGCTTAAAGATGGTAAAAAGGAATATTACCAAGTTTGTTATATGCTAGCAGATGATAATATTATTGATAGGGAATTTAATGCATATAATAATATTGAAGATAATTATCCTAAATTTGTTATATCAATGGATAAGATTGATCAGTCTAGAAATGGAATTATTCATAAAAATATAATAGAATGGCTCTTAGAAGAAAATTGAATATGACATACATAAGCGGATAACTCCGCTTATTTTTAACATGCAATTTTGATGAATTGCATATTTAAACAAGTCTGCAATTCATTTTGCATCCTTGTTATCGTCTTTCTCACCTTCAACAGCTTTAACCCATTTAGGATTAGCAACGACGACATTAGAAATAAAACCTTCTAATGCATTGTATACAGGGACATAATACTTGCCGGTAGATTCCATGCATACATTAGAACAATCGTTATCAATAAGCCAATTTCTAAAGCGGATTAAATCGTTATTAAAAGTAGAAAAACGTTTTCTTAAATATTTAGGTGTGATGGAAGTTGAGTCACAAATGACAGCAACTATAAAAGATTTGTGCACATCAACACCACATGCTTTTGGATAAATAATTTCCATAAATAAAACCTTCCTTTCCAAAAACATCAAAAAAAGATGCTTTAAATTTTGCATCTTATAATAACAAAGTGTAAAGTAATTTTCTATTTTAATTTGCACATTTTA
>CANQSO010000074.1 GCA_947626535.1 uncultured Bacilli bacterium
ACAGCAGCTTATAGTTTTAATAATGGAACCGATTGGCAAGCAAGTAATAAAAAAGAATATCAAGCAAATGAAAGTAATATCATAATAAAAGTAAGAGATAATGCTGGAAATATCTATACATATCCAACAGCTCAAAGTATAACCAATATAGATAAAGAACCACCAAGTGTACCAACCGTAAATCTAAATGGCTATGTAAGTGGAACAGTAACTGGTAATGACATTAAAATAACATTAACATCAACAGATAATCAAAGTGTATCATATTATGAATATTCAACAAATAAGAGTAGTACAACAAGAGTGCCAAATAATCCATGGACCATAAGTGATGAATTAAATGCCACATATTATTTTAGAGCAGTAGACCATGTCGGAAATCCAAGTGGATGGACAGGAGCATATACAATAAATAAGAAAAATGGAACGCCAATAGTAGATTACTTTAAAAATTTAGCTAAAACAGATACAACAAATTTAAAAACTGATGATACAAGTGAAGCCAATATAAGATATGTAGGAGCAAATGAAACTGTAAATAACTATATAGATATAGGCGATAAAGATAGTGCTGGTAATCCAATATTATGGCGAATAATAGGAGTTATGAATAACATAACTAATTTAGATAATGGCGGACAAAAAGAAAGTTTAGTAAAAATAATAAGAGCAGATAGTATAGGAAACTATAGTTGGGATAGTAGTGCATCAGGAATAAATAATGGTTATGGAGTAAATGAATGGAGTAAAGCAGATTTAATGAAATTATTAAATCCTAAAGAAGTATATAGTGGAACCCCAACAATCGGAGGAAGTTTGTATTGGAATAGAGGAAGTGGTAGTTGTTATGATGATGATTATGATGGAAACACAACATGTAACTTTACAAGTATTGGAATAAGTGAAGAAGCAAAGAACAAGATAGCAAAAGTAAGATGGAATACAGGGACATTTGCAACTTATAGCACAAGTGACTGGACAGCAAGCGCCACATATGAAGCAGAAAGAGGAAGTCATAATGGCAAAGAGCAATGTACAAGTAATGGTGGAGGAGGAACAAATTGTAATGATGAAGTGCCAAGAACAACAACATGGGAAGGATATATAGGCTTAATGTATCCAAGTGATTATGGATATGCTGTAGGAGGGAGTGTTAGAGAGACATGTATAGGAAAAAGTATGTATGATTATAATAGTGATAGTTGTAACACAAATGATTGGTTAACACCAAGTAATACTACATGGACAATGACACCAGCGCCGAATTCTTCTCTTGCTATCAATGTGTTCGGTGTGAATTCGTCTGGCTATGTCTTCGGCGGCGGCAGTGCGTCCCATGCGTACGGGGTTCAGCCAGTCGTATATCTATCATCGTCAGTAAAAATAATAGACGGTAATGGAGAAAAAGGGACGCCATATAAAACTCAACTCGCGAGTTAGGTCCGTTGGACGGCGGGTTGTCGTCCCGGACCCGCTTCTTTGTTTTGCTTACTAACATTTGCTTTTTAAAACAAATGTAGTAATAAGGGCAAATATATAGAAAAATCGCCGAATTCTTCTAATGCTAACAATGTGTTCAATGTGAATTCGTCTGGCTATGTCAACAACAACAATGCGAACAATGCGAACGGGGTTCAGCCAGTCTGTAGCTCCTTACATTATGTGGATTCTATGATTAAGGTTATAGTTTGAGAATGGTAAGGAACAATATTTGTCCTAGGTTTGTACCTAAAATCACTATGCAGATGGGAAGTTATACGTAACTTTCCTATCCACTGCATATAAAAATTAGAAAGGTGTTTTGCTTATGAAAAGATTTTTAACTCTTAGAAAAAATGCATTATTTTATGAAGTTTATGATGATGATGCTGTAATTCTTAATTATTTACTTGGATATAAAAATATTAAAGGAAGAGTTGGTTTTCCTATTAATGCTTTTTCAAAAGTTATAAATATTTTAGAAGATAAAAAAATAAATTATAAAATAATTGATGAACAAGAAGAAGTAAAAGATTTTAAAAATTTAAATCAATATTTAAATATTTTAGCAAAAGCATCTGATAAAGTTGAAGTTAATAATAAGATTAATAAAATATTAGATAAGTTAAAAACTTTTGATGAAGGAACACTTTATGAAATACTAGAAAAAGTGGAAAGTATAGTTTATGAATACCAATGAATTTAGAATAATAACTAATCTAAAGAAATTTATTATTTCTTTAGATAATATTTTAATAAATTTTCCTAAGAAAGAAAAAGTATTAAAAGATAAAATAAAAGAAACTAGTTATGAAGTATTAGAATTAATTCAATATACAAATTTAATTACAGATAAAATAAATTATCAATATCAAATAATAAGTAAACTTAGTATGTTAGATTTTTATTTTGAAGAATCATTAAAGAAAAAATATATTAGTGAAAAACAATGTAAAAATAAATGTAATGAATTATTAATTATTACTAAAATGGTATATGGGTGGATTAGAAATGGAAAATAATAATATCTTTAATTTATTAAAATTATATGATAATGAAATAAGTAAAAATGTTAAAAGCAAAAATAAATTAATTAAATTTGAAAGACATAAATTGGAAAATATTATAAATATTTGTAATTGTATTAATGAAAATTATTTCATTAAACATTACAATATTTTTTTAGTTTATGAACCGAAAGTAAGAGTTATTATGTCTTTAAATATTCATGATAAATTAATTAATCATTTTATGACTAGATATGTATTAGAACCTAAATTGACTAAATATTTAGATAATAGAAACATAGCTACTAGAGTAGGTTTAGGATGTGATTATGGTATTAAATTAATCAAAAAATATATAAATAAAATGAAGAAATATAATAATTTTTATATTTTAAAATTAGATATTAAAAAATATTTTTATAATATTAATCATGATAAATTAAAAGAAATGATTAGATGTGATTTAAATGATACTGAATTTAAAATTATAAGTAATATTGTAGATAGTACCAATGAAGATTATATTAATAAAATAATTAATAAACTTGGAAAAGGAAGAGATTTGCCACTTTACCAAAAAGGTAGAGGACTACCTATTGGTAATTTAACAAGTCAATTTTTATCAATATATTATTTATATCAATTAGACCATTTTATTGTCCATAATTTGCATCTAAAATATTATGTTCGTTATATGGATGATTTTATAATAATTCATGAAGATAAAAAGTATTTAGAAAAATGTTTAAAAATAATAATTAATAAGTTAAATAAAGAATATAAATTAGAAATAAATGAAAATAAAACTAATATTATTAATATAAAAGATGGTTTTATATTTTTAGGTTATAAATTTTTTCTAAAAAATAATAAAACAATTTGTATATTAAGAAATGAAACTTATAATAAATTGAAGAAAAATATTAAAAAAAGAAAATATGATTTTAATAAAAATATAATTAATTTTGAACAATATTTTTCTTCAATTAATAATTATTTATATTCTTATAAATATGGAAGTATTAAGAAAATTAATAATTTTATTTATAGTGTAATATGAGTGGATATAATAGATATAAAATCTTAAAAAAAAGTTTTAATAATTATTGTATTATATTTATTAATAATAGTTATGGTATAGATAAAGAAATATTAAAAGATATAAATAAAAGTATCTCTTATATTATTGTTGATAATTTAACTATTATTAAAATATATAATTCTTATAATAATCAATATAATAAATATTTTTATTATGAGTGCTTAAAAACTATTATTTTTAGTTTATTTACTAGTGCTTAAAAGCACTAGTAATTTTAAGTTAGATGTTATATAATTGTTGTAAGAAAGAGGGCTTAAGTAATGAAAAAAATACCTTATGGAAAAATAGATTTTAAAAGATTAATAGAAGAAAATTGTTATTATATAGATAAAACAATGTATTTAGAAAAATTAGAAAATGTTCAAGATACATTATTTTATTTAAGACCAGGAAGATTTGGTAAAAGTTTATTTACAAGTATGATGAATTATTACTATGATATAAATAGTAAAGATTTATTTAATAAATTATTTGATGGTTTATATATTCATCAACATCCAACTGAAGAAAAAAATAGTTATTATATTTTAAAATTTGATTTTTCTGGAATAGATTCTGCGGAAAAAGAAAAAGAAGCATTAGAAAAAGAATTTAAAAGTTGTGTAATTAATGGTATAAATGTTTTTTTAGATAGATATAATTTTACATATGAAATAGTAAAAGATGATAGCATACCAATAATTTTAAAAAGTTTTTTAACCTTTTTTAAAGGTTTAAAATTAGAAAATAAAATATATATTATAATAGATGAATATGATAATTTTACCAATGCAATATTAGAAGGAAATGCTGAGCGTTTTAAAAATATTGTTGGAAACGAAGGATTTATTAAAGCTTTTTATGCATCAATAAAAGAATATATTGGTCTAGGAGTAGTAGCAAGATTTTTTGCAACAGGAATATGTCCAATAACATTAGATAGTATGACAACAGGATTTAATATAGCAACAAATATATCAAATTATGAAGAATTTAATAGTATGATTGGTTTAACTCATAAAGAAGTAGATAATCTATTAAATGAAGTAGTAGAAGAAAAAAATAAACGAGAAGAAATAAAACAAATTATGATTAAAAATTATGATGGCTATTTATTTAATGAAGATGCTAAAGAAAAAGTATTTAATGCAACTTTAGTAATGTATTTATTAAACTATTATCAATTATATAAAAGTATTCCTAAAGATATAATGGATAGTAATATTGCTTTTAATTCTGGAAAAATAGATAATTTAATTGAATTAAAAAATAATAGTTTTTATAAAGAATTATTAAATGAAATAATGGAAAATGAACATGTAGATGGTATCTTAAAAAATAAATTTGATTTAACACGTGATTTAGAAAGTGATGATATAATAAGTTTATTATATTATTTTGGTTATTTAACAATCGAACCAGATATATATGGAGGATATTATTTTAAAATACCAAATGAGGTAATGAAAGTATTATATGGAAATTATTTTACTAAAAAATTAAAAGAAAGTGGAATAGGATATGATAATAAAACTATTAGTGAAATAAGTAGAGAATTAATAACAGGTAATATTGATAAATTAAATAATTATGTAAGTGAAGTATTAAAAAAATTAGATAATAGAGATTTTATTAAAATAGATGAAAAAGGAATAAAAATAATATATTTTACAATGTTACTAAATAATGAATACTATAATGTATATAGTGAATATGTAAGTAATAATGGATATATAGATATTTATTTAGAAAAGAAAAATCCAAATATACCTAATAATATAATGATTGAATTAAAATATATAAAGAAAAAAGATTATAGTGAAGAATTATTAAATGAAAAAATAAAAGAAGGAAAGAGCCAATTAGAAAGTTATAGTGAAGATAAAAGACTTGGTAATCCACTTAAATATTTAGTAGTATTTGTTGGTAATGAATTAAAAAATATTAACCTAATTGCGTGATAAAAATTAGTGACTTTTTAAAATGGTTTTGCTATAATAGAAAACTATAAAATTTAAAAGGTCGTGGTTTGTGTGAAAAAGTTTATTTTAATGGTAATTATGATGGTTATTTTTCCTCTTAATGTTATGGCTAAGAGTGAAGTAACTTTAAATGTTGATAAGTCATCATTAAAGGCTAATGAAGAAGTATTAGTAACGGCTAAGTTAAAGAGTGATAAAAAGTTATATGCTTTATTAGCAACTTTAAGTTATGATGAAAATGTTTTTGAAAAAATTGATGATAGTAATTTTACTAGTATGGATGATTGGTCTGATATTGAATATAATCAAAAAAATAAAAAGTTTGGTTTAATTAATAAATCAGGTGAAGTATTAGAAAATTTACTTAGTGTTAAATTAAAAGCTAAAGAAGATTGTAATGTTGGTGATAGTAGTATTACACTTTCTAACATTAGTGCTTCTGATGGTGAAAATAAAATTACTTTTGCTGATAGTGAAGTTAAAGTTTTTGTAAGTCGTGATGCTAAAGAAGGGGAAGCTATTCCTAAAAATGAAGAAAAGGAAGAAATAAAAAGTGAAGAAGAAACTAAGAAAGTCTTTAGCGATCGTTTTATGATTATTGGTATAGAATTAGTGGTAATTTTATTCTTAATAATTTGTATTTTAGCTAATTTAATTAAAACAAAACATAAAAAACAAATAACTTGGTTCTTATGTGCTTTAATGGTTATTTTAGTTGGAATATTAATTTATTTTGTAATCTTAAATAATTCTAAAGTTGATGTTAATAATGATGGTGTTAAAGATTATGAAGACGCGAAAGAAATAATTAAGTATTTAATTGATGTCGAAGGAACATTAAAAGAAGAAGATGAATTTAATCCTAATGTTTATGTAAGTGATAATAATAATCAATCTTCAAGTAATAGTACTAATGTAATTGAAAATAGGAATAATCAAAATAATATTATTGAGAATAATATTAATAGTAATAACAATCATGATAGTAATAATAATAATACCAGCAATAATAATAGTGATAAACCTAGCAATAATTATAAACCTAATTATGAGGGTGATGTTGATGGTGATGGAGATGTAGATATTGATGATGCTGGAGATATTGTTGAAGAAAATACTAATCGTCATTATAGTGTTAAGTTAGAAGAAAT
>CANQSO010000075.1 GCA_947626535.1 uncultured Bacilli bacterium
TGACTATTTTTATATAGGACATTTTAACTTAAAAATATATTTTAAAAATTAGGACATTTTAACTTGTAAATCACAATGACAAAGTAAAAGAATTTACTTCTTAAGTAATTCATGATAAACTATTACTAGTTTTTGGGGTGGATTATGAAAAAAGAAAAGAAATATTTTAAAAAAAAGTTTATTAAGATGAAATTTAATTTAGTAATTATTGCTTTTACTTTATTAATTGTGATATGTACAATTGGTATTTTTTTGAATTTTCATTTATTTGCCATTCAAAAAGTAGAACGTTTAAATAAAGTAAGAGATTATACTGAATATAAAATAAAATTAGAATTTTTAACTGATAGTGATGAATATAGTGAAAGATTAATTTATGAGACTGAAAATGAAAGATTTTATTTATCTGGAGTTAAAGAAATTTATGTTTATTATGGAAGTACTAATACAACTTTACAAGATGCTTTTGAAAAAGGTTACCTTACTTTAGAAATATTAAAAGATAATTTAACTGGTGAAATAGGTAATGGTTATACTAAATATGCTTTTAAAGGCTCTAATAATGAAGAAGAACAATATGCTATGTATGAATTTATTAGAGAAAATGATAAAAATGATTATTATTTTACAACTGTTTAATTTAAATAATTTTTTAAATTCTTAAAATCTAAAATAACCACAAAGAAGATATTTACAATTTCAGCTACTACTAGAGAGAATAAACCAATCTTACATAAAGATAAAATAATTAGAGTTCCAAGTTTAACTATCTCGCCATAGAAAGTTATTTTCATACTTATTTTAGCTTTACCTAAAGCTTGTAAGGTACTAATTAAAGGAGCTTCTAAATAAAATAAGACAAAGAATGGAGCTAGAATAAAAATATATTCACTACCTAGAGTTGTTTTATATAAAGCATATAATATTTGATTTCTAAAAAACATGATAATTAAAGAAGAAGATAGACCAATAATAAATGAGTAGATTAAGGCTTGCTTTAATCTTCTTTTTAACATTTTAAAGTTTTTTTCAGCATGATATTTACTAATTTCTGGAACTAAGATTTGGCATATTGCCGCGATGAAAAAAGATGGTAGAGTAAGAAGGCCAAGAGCATAAGCATTGTATGCTGCATACTCTCTTAAAATATAAGCATTAGAGTATCCACTTAATAAAAGAAAATGAGTAAGAATAATTGGTTCTAAGAAAAAGCCAATATTACCAATAAATCTTGAAGAAACACTTGGAATAGAAGTATCTAAAATATTTTTTAAAATATTTTTATTAGGAATAATTTCATCTTTATGAATAACTTTATTTTTAGGTAGATAAAAACTAAAAACAATGATACTGGTTATTTCACTTAAAATATTTAATAAAATTAAACTTATGACTCCTAATAAAAGTGATTTTTTTACTAATAGAGGTAAAACAAATAATAAAAATAGAATTCTTACAATTTGTTCAAAAATATTAGAAATGGTATTAGGTGTTACTTTCATTTTACCAAGAAAATATCCTTTTAATATTGAAGTAATACTTATAAATGGTAAAGTAAATGCCATAGCGAGTAATAAGTAATAAGCTTCTTCATTTTTTAATAAATTATGACTTATAAAAGGGGCTAGAATAAAAATTAGAATCATAAATAATAAATTTAATAAAATCATTAAAAAAGCTGTTGAAAAAATAATTTTTTTATTGTTATAAGTTTTTTCACTAATAATTTTAGAAATACTAATTGGTAAAGCAAATGTTGCTAAAGTAATTAATAAAGAATAAGTGGGCGTAACAATAGTGTATAGTGAAACACCTTCAACGCCAATTACTCTAGTGTAAATAATTTTGACAACAAAACCTAAGATTTTAACGATAAAACCACCTAATAATAAAATTAATATCGATATTTTAAATTGGTCTTTTTTCATCTTACTTGTCCTTTCCTAATTTTTTTTGGTATAATAATTTTATGTTTTAGGAAGGATGTTTATTATGGATTTGAATTTTAAATCTGTAGAAGAATTATATATTAGATTATTGCCAGCTTTAAAAACTAAGAGAAATGAAATGAAAAGTTTAAAGATGAATATAAATGAAATTGATATCTGGAATTATTTTTGCCAAAATATTTGGAATCAAAAGAATGGTTTAACAATGGGCGAAATGGTTGATGATATATTAAATACTGATAGTATTGATATTTATGTTAAGAGAGGAATTAGTAATGAAGATAACAGTAAATAAACAAAGTAGTATTAGAATAGTAAGTGATAAAATTATTTATGTAGATCCAATTGACTATAAAGCTTTACATGATGCTGATTATATTTTTATTACACATCCACATTGGGATCATTTTTCTTTAGTGTCTATTTTAGAATTAAAAAATGAGAATACCATTTTTATAACCCCTAAAGATATTGTTGAAGAATTATTAAATGTCGGAATTAATGAAGAAAATATTTATGTTGTAAAACCAAATTTAACAATTCCTTTAAAAAGTTTGGAAGTAAAAACTATTCCAGCATATAATATAAAAACTAAACATCATCCTAAAAAACAAGGTTGGGTTGGTTATTTAATTAATATTGAAGGAATAAACATTTATATTACGGGTGATAGTGATTGTACAAAAGAAAGTATGAATGTTACTTGTGATATTTTATTACTACCGATAGGTGGAACTTATACAATGGATTATAATGAGGCTGCAAAACTTACTAATACAATTAATCCTAAAAAAGTAATTCCTACTCATTATGGGTATGTAGTAGGAAGTATTGAAGATGCCTTAAATTTTAAAAAATTATTAAATAAAAATATTAAATGTGAAATATTAATAAGGAAGTGAAATATTGTGGAATTAACAATTGATAAATTAATAGAGAAAGTTATAAATCATATTCCTGAAAGTGATGTAAAAAAAATTAAAGAAGCATATCTTTATGCTTTAGAACATCCTAAAAATAAAAAAAGATTAAATGGAGATGATTATATTCTTCATCCTTTAAATGTGGCTTATATTTTAAGTGATTTAAATTATGATACTGATTCAATATGTGCTGCTCTTTTACATGAAACAATTAATCATGGTGGTTCAAGTATTGAAGAAATTACTAAACTTTTTGGCTCTGATGTAGCAATGCTTGTTGATTCAATTTCTAAAATGAATAAATTAGAACTTACTGATGATTCTAATGCAGCAAGTATGAATTTACGAAAAGTATTAGTAGGTCTTGCTAAAGACGTACGAGTTTTATTTATTAAAATGGCCGATCGAATTCATAATTTAAGAACTGGTGATGTTTTAGAAAAAGAAGCATTAAAAAGAAAAGTTGATGAAACAATGACCGTTTTAATTCCCATTGCCCATCGTTTAGGTATTAATGCTTGGAAAAGTGAAATGGAAGATTGGTGTTTAAAATATAGTAAACCTGATGTTTATAAAGATATTGAAGAAAAACTTGCTTTATCAAGAAGAGAATTAGAAGATAATCTTTTAGAAATGCAAAGTGAAATTAGTGAAATGTTAATTGAACATAATATATCTTTTCATATTAAAAGTCGAGTAAAAAGTGTTTATAGTATCTATAATAAATTAAATCATGGTAAGAAGTGGAATCAAATTTATGATATTTTAGCTTTAAGAATAATTGTGGAAAAAGTAAGTGATTGTTATTTAGCAATTGGTTTAATTCATGCAAAATACCGGCCTATTCCTGGAAGATTTAAAGATTATATTGCCATGCCTAAAGAAAATATGTATCAATCACTACATACGGGAATATTTGGCAATGATAATCACCGTTATGAAGTCCAAATTAGAACTCATGAAATGGATTTAATTGCTGAAAAAGGAATTGCTTCACATTGGTCATATAAAGAAGGTGGCGCAAGAAAGACTAAAAGCTTAATGGAACAAAAATTAGAATTATTTAGAAATTTAATTGAAACAAGTGAAAATATTACAAGTGAAGACTTTAATGCTCAAGTTCAAAATGACTTTTTAAATGATTGTGTCTATGTTTTCACACCAAAAGGAGATGTTGTTGAACTTCCTGTTAATTCAACTCCAATTGATTTTGCTTACCGAATTCACTCAGGTGTTGGTGACACCACGATTGGAGCAATTGTAAATGATTCAATCGTTCCTCTTGATTATGAACTACAAAATAACGATATTATTGAAATTAAAACAAATGCTAATTCAACTCCTAATAAAGAATGGTTAAATTTTGTTAAAACTTCTCATGCTAAAAATCGAATTAAATCATATTTTAGTAAACAAGAAAAAGATGAAATAACTAATAAAGGAAAAACGTTATTAAATAATGAATTAAGAAAAAGAAAGTTAGCTTTTGATGAAATATTAAGTAATGATAATATTAAAAAATTATGTAAAGAATTACATTTTAATGATATTAATGAAGTATATTTTGCAATTGGTTCACTAAGATATACGGCAGCTTATATAATTGATGTTATATCATCAGATAAAAAAAGTGCGGCTGATGCTTTAATGGCTAAGATGATGAAAGTAACACCTAAAATGAATAAAGCTAAAAATGAAGTTTTAGTTTCGGGGGCAACAGATATTTTAGTTAATTTTGCTAATTGTTGTAAACCAGTTTTTGGGGATGAAATAGTTGGTTTTATAACCAAAGGAGAGGGCGTTAAAATCCATCGTAAAGATTGTGAAAATATCAAAGATAACAAAGAAAGATTAATAAGTGTATCTTGGAATAAAGATATTGATAATTTTTATGAAACAAGTATTATTATTGAAACAACAACAAGTAAAAATAATTTATTAGATATTATTAGTAAAGCAACAACTAAAAATGTTAATGTCTATAATATTAAGACTAAAGTAATAGATTTAAATATCATCTTTGAAATGACTGTTAAAGTTAAATCTAAAGATGAATTAGATGATTTTATTAATAGTTTATATAGTTTAAAAGTTGTAAGAAAGGTTAAAAGAAAATGAAAGTAATAGTACAAAAATGTGAGAATGCCAAAGTAAGAGTTAAAGATAAGATAGTTGGTTCATCAGACTTAGGTTTAATGTTATTAGTAGGTTTTACTTTTGAAGATAATGAACAAATATTAGAAAAAATGGCTAGAAAAATAGTTAATTTAAGAATATTTGAAGATGAAAATAATGTTATGAATAAAAGTTTATTAGATGTTAAAGGGACAATTTTATCAGTTAGTCAATTTACTTTATATGCTGATACTTCTAAAGGAAATAGACCGAGTTATATAAAAGCTTTAAATGGAGATAAAGCAAAAATTCTTTACGATAAATTTAATCTAGAATTAAAAAAATATACAAGTGTTGAAACAGGTATATTTGGAGAAGATATGAAGATCGAATTTACTAACTTAGGACCGACAACAATTATTTTAGAAATAGTGTAAATTAACTATTTTTTTTATTAGTATTTTGTAAAAAGTGTGATACAATATTTTTATAGAATAAAATATGGTGATGAATATGAAAGATAAGAAGATTGGTAGTGTATTAAAGACTGAATCAAAGGTCATAGCGTATGTAGTGATTTGTTTAGTAATAATAGTATTAGGAATAAGTTATGCTCTATTTTTTGAAGTAAAGGGAAATGAAAAGAATCAAATAGTCAAAGCAGGAACATTAGAGTTTACATATGCAAATGGTTCAGAAATAACAAATGCAACAAATAGTAATTGTTTTATACCAATGAGTAATGAAGAAGCTTTAAAACATAGTGAATGTGAATATAAAATAAGTATAACAAATGCCGGAACATTACCAGGAAACTATAATATTAATTTAACTAGTGAAAGTGTAGAAAAACCATTAGAATTAAGTAAATTAAAAGTAATATTAAAAAAAGAAGGACAAGTGTTAGCCGATTATCCAAAAGAAGGAACAACAACATCATTAGTTTCTAATGAAAAAATAGAAGCAGGAAGTGTCATAAATTATAGTGTACAAATATATGTTGATGCTGATAATGAATTATTAAATGCTAATGATGATGAGAAAAATATATCATTAAAAATCAATGGAGATGCAGTAGTAAATAGTGAAGAAATAAATCCTAGTTTACCGTTACCTGCAGCTACAAGTTTTATCTCAAATTTAGCTAAAACTGATACTACCAATTTAATAGCAGATGATACTAATGAAGCTAATATAAGATATGTAGGAGCAACTCCGAATAACTATATTGATATAGGAGATGGAAGTTTATGGCGAATAATAGGAGTAATGAATAATGTAGTAAATTTAGATAATGAAAGTAAAAAAGAAAGCTTAATTAAAATAATCAGAGCGGACAGCATAGGAAGTTATAGCTGGGATAGAAGTACATCAGGAATAAATAGTGGATATGGAGTAAATGAATGGAGTCAAGCCTATGTAATGAAACTATTAAATCCTAATACAGTATATAGTGGAACACCAGCCATAGGAGGAAGTTTGTATTGGAATAGAGGAAGTGGAAACTGTTACAATAATACAGGTGAAAGAAATACAACATGTAACTTTACAAGTAGTGGAATAAGTGAAGAAGCAAAGAACAAGATAGCGAAAGTAAAATGGAATACAGGGACATTTGCAACTTATGATAATACACAGGGTGTAAATTTTTTTCCGGGGTAAAATTATAAATTTATGATAAAATTATGCTTAAGATAGGATGTGTTTTAAGTA
>CANQSO010000076.1 GCA_947626535.1 uncultured Bacilli bacterium
ATATGACTACTGGTTATGGCTACAACGATTCGGGAAGAGATGTTGTAGAAGAAGTTTTTGCCCATATTTTTAAGGCTGAAAAAGCATTAGTTAGAACTCAATTTGTCTCAGGAAGTCATACTCTTTGTAAAACTTTCTTTGCTCTTTTAAGACCTAATGACTTACTTTTAAGTATTACCGGAACTCCTTATGATACCTTACATGAAGTAATCGGAATTAAATCTAATCCAAGTTCTTTAATGGCTTTTAATATTAAGTATGATGAAATATCTTTAGTAAATGATGATTTTGACTATGAAAAAATTGCCGAGTATTTAGAAAAGCATCAAGTAAAAGTCATTGAAATCCAAAGAAGTAAAGGATATTCAACAAGAAAAAGTCTTAGCATTGAAAAACTAGAAAAGGTATGTAAATTAATTAAGAAAATATCTCCTGAAACGATAATTATGGTGGATAATTGCTATTGTGAATTTGTAAGTACTAAAGAACCAATTGAAGTTGGTGCTGATATTGTTGTGGGTTCCCTAATTAAAAATTTAGGTGGGGGACTTGCTAATAACGGTGGTTATGTTGTAGGCAAAAAAGAACTTATTGATTTAGTTGGTGAATCTCTTACTTTACCAGGTGAAGGCGCAGATGTCGGACCAAGTCTTGGCGCTAACAAATTATTTTTACAAGGCATTTTTATGGCTCCAACTGTTGTTGCTAGTGCTCTTAAAACGAGCGTTCTTGCCAGTGCCATGTTAGAAGAATTAGGATATAAGGTAAGCCCATTATATAATGAAGAAAAAGCTGATATTGTTTTAACTATTGGTTTTGGTAATGAAAAAGATTTAGTTAATTTTTGTAAGGGTATTCAAAGTGGCTCACCAATTGATAGTTACGTAAGTCCCATTCCTGTTAATACCCCAGGCTATAGTGACCAAGTTATTA
The DNA here is from genome assembly GCA_947626535.1 of uncultured Bacilli bacterium. Classification (GTDB taxonomy): domain Bacteria; phylum Bacillota_I; class Bacilli_A; order RF39; family UBA660; genus Ventrenecus. Next base: position 934 of record CANQSO010000076.1, read on the forward strand.
TGGCAGCCGGAACTTTTGTCCAAGGTTCTAGTATCGAACTTTCTTGTGATGGGCCAATAAGAGAACCATACATTGCTTACCTTCAAGGAGGCCTTACTTATGATACTGGTAAAATTGGTATTTTAAAAGCTATAGATAGGTTGATAAGTGATGACTAAGAAAAAAAAATTAACTATTTTATATGAAGATAAAAATTTATTAATTGTTGATAAACCAGCTAAGTTATTAACAATTGCAACGTCTAAAGAAAAAGAACATACTTTATATCATGAAGTAAGTGATTATGTTAAAAAACAATATCCCAAAAATAAAGTTTTTATTGTCAATCGTTTAGATAAAGATACATCAGGAATAGTCGTTTTTGCTAAAAATGAAGAGACTAAAAAAGAATATCAAAATAATTGGCAAGATTATGCTCTTAACAGGGAATATTTAGCTATTGTGGAAGGAAGACTTTCCAAAGATAAAGATACTTTAAAATATCATTTAAAAGAAGATCATAATTTTAAAGTATATGTATGTGATGAAGGAGAGCTTGCTATTACTGAATATCAAGTATTAGAAAAAAATAAAAGTTATTCACTATTAAAAATTAAAATTTTAACGGGTAAGAAAAATCAAATACGCGTAAGTTTAAGTAATATAAATCACCCCGTTGTTGGCGACAAAAAATATGGCAGTTTAAAAAATCCTATTAATCGTTTAGGTTTACATGCTAATGTTTTAGAATTAAAGATTAATGGCAAACCCGTTATTATCAAAACTAAAATACCCAAAGAATTTAAATTAATGTTTAAAAGTTTAGATTAGGAGAATTTATGGAAAGATTACAAAAAGTTATTGCTTCTTCTGGATATTGCTCTAGAAGAAAAGCAGAAGAGTATATTTTAAATGGTCAAGTTAAAGTTAATAATGAAGTTGTTACTAAATTAGGAACTAAAGTATCTTATGAGGATGAAATAGTAATAAATAATGAAGTTATCAACTCTAAAGAAAATAAAGAATATTATTTACTTTATAAACCAACTAAAACGATTTCTTCTGTTAAAGATGAAAAAAATCGTCCTACTGTTGTTGATTTAATTAAAACTAAAGCCCGAATTTATCCCATTGGACGGTTAGACTATGATACAACTGGTTTATTACTATTAACAAATGATGGAGAATTAACCAATATTTTAAGTCATCCTAAAAATGAAATTGAAAAAATTTATACTGCTAAAGTTAAGGGCATCATAACTCCTTTAGAATTTATGCAAATTAAAAAAGGCTTAAAAATTGATAATCGTGTTGTTAAAACTACTTATTTAAAGATTAGAAAACAAAATATTGACGCAAATACGACAACTATTACAATTGGTATTGTTGAAGGAAGAAATCATATTATCAAAAAATTATTTTCCAAAATTAATCATGAAGTAATTAAATTAAAAAGAGATGCTTATGCTTTTTTAGATTTAAAAGGTTTAAAAATAGGTGAACATCGTAAATTAACGGTTAAAGAAGTTAAAAAATTATATTCTTTAAAATAAATTAAATTTACTTACTTCATTAAAAGTGCTAGAATCTTATACGAGGAGGTTTGTTGTGAAAGAAAGCGAAAGTTTAAAAAACATTTATAATCATTATATATCTGTTATAGATGATGTCTATAATTTTTATAAATATCTTTTAAGTTATGAAGATTATAAATTATTAGTAGAAGAAATAATATCTAACTATCAAGATAATTATTTAAATAAAGATTTTTCAAAATTTTTAAAAAGAAAAATAATAATTAAATTATCAGAAAAAATTACCGAAGAACTTAAAAATCCTGAAACATCAATTATAATAATAAATAACTATGTAAATTTAAAATTGGATAATGCTGATTGTATTGATAATTTTAATAAATTAAATAATTATTTAAAAAAATATAATTTTAATATTAATCCTGATATAATAATTGAATTAATTAATAAAAATGAAAAATTTAATAATATGGTTATAAAGATATTTAAAAAATATCAAAAACAAATTGTATCTGGCAAATACGAAAATTTATTTGATAATGAATTATTGTTATTAACTATTGAAACTTATTGTATGATAAATAATATTGAAATAAAACAAGTAGATAAAAAAGATGAAAATATTGGCAATGATTTGGAATCTACAGATATTATTAAAATATATTTAAAAGAGATTGGTAATAAAAAGGTATTGACATCTAGCGAAGAAAAAGAATTATGTCAAAAAATTGATGAAGGCGATCTTAATGCTAAAAAAGAATTTATTGAAAGAAATTTAAAATTGGTAGTTAGTGTAGCCAAAAAATATATGGGTAGAGGCTTAGATTTACCAGATTTGATTCAAGAAGGTAATATTGGTTTAATGAATGCTATTGATAGATACGATGTTAATAAAGGCTTTAAATTTTCTACATATGCAACTTGGTGGATTAGACAATCAATAGTAAGAAGTCTTGCTGATAAAGGTCGAAATATCCGAGTGCCTGTTCATGTGTATGAAAAAATTAGTGCTTTTAAAAGAACTGCTGCAATTTTAGACAGTAAATTAGGCCGCAGACCGACTGTAAATGAAATGGCTAATGAAATGGGGTTATCTATTTCCGAAGTGACTAATATATTTAGAATTCAAGATGATACTACTAGTCTTAATAAAATGGTTGGTGAAGAAGAAGACAGTGAATTAGAAAATTTTATTCCTTCAACTGAAAAAAGCCCAGAAGAACTTGCTATCAATAATACTTTACAATTTCAAGTAAAAGATTTATTTGAAAAATGCAATTTGAAACCTAGAGAAAAAGAAGTTTTAATGCTAAGGTGTGGATTTTATAACAATAAACCTATGACATTAGAAGAAATTGGCAAAAAGTATCAAGTATCTAGAGAAAGAATAAGACAAATTGAAGCTAAAGCTATTATGAAAATAAGAAAATCTATACATATTAAAGAATTTGCAGTGTATATGGAAAACCCTGATAATTCGATTAATAATATCGAAAAAATAAGAAAAAAATATAGTGAATCTAATAGTTTATACCGAGCATATCTAAGTAATAATGTCGATATTAATAATCATAAATCAACTAGAACAATTTATGAATACTTTAATGATTACACTAAAGAACAAGTTAATGAAATGTTAAGTAAATTGTCACAAGAAGATCATGAACTATTAAAAATAAGGTATGGTGATAATTTAGATAATCCTATCAAAACAGTATTAACTAAAGAGCAAAAAAGAAAATTTTATAATTCTTTAATTCCTAAAATGAAAAAACTTTTAAAAAATCAACCAATTAGAAAAAATAATCATCAAATAAAAATTTCTAATTTAGAAGCAAAAGTTTTAATTTTAAAATATAATTATAATTTAGAAAATATTAAGATAGCTAACTATTTAGAAATTGCTGAAAATGATGTTGTAGAAATATTAAAAAAGTATTTATTAACTTATAAAGAATATTTAAAAAGTATTAATCAAGATGAATTAAAGAAAATTTTAACCTTAAAATAAAAAAACTGCTTACACAGTTTCATCATCATTTTCTTTTTCTTCGTCATTAACTTCTTCAAAAGAAATTATCCCTACAGGACAAGATTCAATGGCATTCATTAAGGCTTCAGAATCTAAATGTTCATTACTTTTTGGAATAGAATAGCCTTCATCATTAAAAGTAAAATGTTCAGGATCAATTCCTACACAAGCTCCACAACCGATACAATTTTCAGTTAAAACTTTAATTTTCTTCATCTTTTTCTCTCCTTTTAATTATTATAAATTCTAATTTCCAAAAAATCAACAAATAACCATGTTCAAATTGATCAAAATATGGTATATTTATGATGAAAGGATAGGTTATCATGAAAACAAGAATTGATAAATATAATAATGATAACATTGATTTTATACCTAAAAGAACTAGAAAGAACGAACAACTATATGAAGAAATTAAAGACAGTGAATTAGAAAATCTTTCAATAGGTCTTAATGCTAAAGTTATTGGGGATAATCCTAATCAAATGGATATTGATAAAATTAAAGAAATTTTAGAAAAAAATTATCAAGATATTCCTAAAAGAAGAAGTGTTGAAATGCCAGAAGAAGAAATTGAATCATTAGAACAATATGAACTAGAAAAAACAAGAGAATACGATATAAATGCTATTTTAGAAAAAGCTAGAGAAGAAAAAGAAGTTGATTATCAAGAAGAACGCTTAAAAAAAGTTAGAGATACTCAATATGATATTTTAAAAAATTTAGATTTGGATGAAGATAAAGATAAAGCAAGTAGCAAACAAACAAAAGAAGAATTATTAGAACTTATAAACACTATTAATTTAAATGAATATCAAAAAAAGCAAAAAGAAGAAGACCCTTTAGAAATATTAAGTGAATTAAAGGGAGACGATAATACCGTAATTGTCGAACCTCAAGAATTTGCTGAAGAAATGCAAACTTTGGAAATTAAAATTGAAAATAAAGAAGAAAAAATTAAAGTACCTAAAGAAGAAGTAACTGTAGTTATTGAAGGTGAGGAAAAGAAAGAAGAAGAGGAAGATAAAACCGGTAAAATTGATAAAAGTTTTTATACTAATAGTATGACTTTTGATAAAAATGATTTTGACAGTTTTGAAGATGTTGAAAATTCTAGTAAATTTGGTGGAATTGTTGTTAAAGTCTTAATTGTAATTATATTCTTAGCTATAGTTGGAGGAATAATATTATTCTTAAATGATTTTTTGAAATTAGGTTGGTTTTAAAACCTTTTTTTCATATAATTTAATATGAAGGTTAAAAGTAAAAGAAAAAAATCTTATTTATCTTTAAAAATGCAAGTTAGTATTTTTATAATTGGGGTAGTAACTATAACCGCTTTTCTTTTTATAACGTTTAATAAAAAAGTTAGTCCTAAATTAAGTCATGTTGCTAATTTAGAATTTGCTAAAGTTATTAATGCTACTGCTAGTAATTATCAAACTATCTTAAATATTCCTTTAGATGATTTATTTGTTGTAAATTTAAATGATAAAAATGAAATCTTAACAGTTGATTATAAAATGGAAGATATATATAAAATATCTAATGAAGTAACAAAAGAATTATTAAATAATATTAATAGAGCAGAGCAAAATGAATATTCGATGTATTTAAAAAATGATTTAAATTATCATCAAAATAATACCGTTTTATTAATGCTACCCATGGGCATTGTTAGCAACTATGTTTTTTTAAATAATTTAGGACCGAGACTTCCTGTAGTTTTTCATTTTGTTAATTCTGTATTTACTAATGTTAAAACTAAAATGACAAATTATGGAATAAACAATGCTTTAGTAGAAATTTATTTAGAAGTATCTTTAAAATATGAATTAATCACCCCTGTTGATTTTCAAAATCAAAATTTAGATTTTACGATTATGTTAGGAGCAAAAATAATTAATGGAACAGTTCCTAATTGGTATGGTAATGAACTAATTACAAAAAGTAGTAGTATCAAAAATGATTTTTATAAAGTATAATATAAATAGCACTTGAGTTGTATTTTGTTTTGGATGACATATATACTAAACTTAAGTTTTTTTGTAAATAAAAAAGTTTAAAAAATTAGTTTAAAAAATTAAAGACTTTTCGTTAGAAATTTGATACAATGGTAATGGTGAATAGAATATGGGAAATGAAGAGTTTATAAGTAAAGAATTTACCTTAGCTATTGAAAGTTTTTTAGCAACT
>CANQSO010000077.1 GCA_947626535.1 uncultured Bacilli bacterium
ATTCTTTTTTTCCATTACTATCACTCTATTTCTAGAGTTATTATATAATATTACCCCCCCCCCTAAGTCAAGTTGTCAGAATTATTTTAGACCACATTTTTATTTGCGATTTTTACTAACAAAAAATGTGCAAAATAAATTGATATTTTATTTTACACATTAATTATTTTTAAAAGGCTAATACTAGGCGAAAAGTAATATGTTCAATAGTGCATCCTCTTCCTCCTGTAAATGATAATACTCCAGATCCTGTACCAGCTTGGCTTTCTCCACCACGTAAATACCATGGATCAACAAAATAAATAGACCAACCTTCTTGTTCATACCAACTACTGACATTCCTTCTTTGAGTATTATATTCTTTAGATTCAAATGGACCCATTTCTTTTGTCGCATCTCCAAACATTCCGATTGTATATGATGCATTAGTAGAACTATATACATATATATCATAATATCTTTCATCCCTTGGCAAATCTATTCCATCAATAACTTCTAAAATATTACTATTTACTTCGCCATTATCGTAGCAAGCTGGACAAGTTAATAAACCTTTAAATCCTGAGTTATATACATTATTTCGTCCTGATACTAATTTTCCTGATCCATCATCCATTCCACCCATAACATATTCCCAAGCACCTCCACTCATATCAAATACACCAGTATAATTATCTGTGGTACTTGCTATGACACTTTCTTTATTAAAATATTCTGTATTATATTCTCCATCTTGTCCTTTTTCAGATTGTCCAAATTCATTACAAGCTTCTTCATGTTCAATACATGATTCATTCGTGGCTGTGTATCCAGTAGTCGGTTCATGTTTTCCAGCATATCCTGTTAAATAAGAAATATTGTTATTAATTCTTATTTTTTCTCTACTTCCATATTTACTTTGACTTAAATAGGCTACGGCTCCCCATTCGGTATTTTTCATCATATGACTATTTAAGGATTCTTTATAATTTCTTCCTATTACATAAGCTGGAGCAATTTGAATATTTCGCCATGAATATACATTCGGTTTGATTATAACTTTTTTTGCGGCTTCAATTGAAGCTGCTTCACCTTTTGGATTTACTTCCGCATCTGTAGTTTGATTGGCTCCATTATAACCGGTTTCAAATTTACCGACCCAAAAGCCATTTGTATTAAAGGCTGTGAAAGCAGGATGCGTTAACATTTGTCCAACACTCGTTCCACTTTGAACTGGTTCATCTTTGTTTTCAAACTCAACGTTTATTTGTTTTGCTTTATTTTCTATTGTTGTTAAACTATCATAATTTCCATCATCAAATATTTCATATCTGTATCTTGGTATCCATACAAAATAACTTTCAATATCATTCTCTTCGATTGGTTCATTTGCTCCGGGATCTTCTACTCCATCTCTTAATATTACGGCATTTGCCCATTTCTGTTCGGCATAACTATACCATTTTTTAGTCTCATCTGCTCTTGTGACAAGACCATTTTCTTCATTTATTGTTATTGGTATTAATCCTTCTTCTAATACTGGATCAGTTCCATTTAAGATGCTTTCGGTATATGGCTTTTCTCCTATTTCACTTTCTACTATTATTTTTGATTTATACATTTTTCCCATTGTATCATCTTCTACTGTTACATCTTCATCTAACCATATTCGTAGTTCATAGTCCTTTTCTTCACTTGGTTTTAATTTTCCACTTTTTAATTGTCTTCCTTCTTTTGTTCCTGTTCCTTTTAATGTTTTATATTCATCATAAGCATCTAATTTTGTTGCTACTCCTCTATCTCCTTTTTCACTTAAGGCTATTTTTACATATTTACTTTCTAATGTTGTTTCACTTAACATCTCTAAATTAATTGTATAATCAGCATATTCTTCACAATTATTTTTTATTTTAAAGCTAAATGGTTTTAAGTTTAATCCTTCTTCATCTAATATTGGTTGAGTCTTTTTTAAATCTATACTATCTATTTCATCTTCCATTGTTACATTTAAACATGATGAGTTTACGACATTTTCTCCTGTTTGTTCTTTTGTTATCATCCATATTGCATAACTTATTCCTATAGCAATTAATATTAATGCTATTATACTAATTGTTATATACATATATTTTTTATTCTTTTTTTCCATTACTATCACTCTATTTCTAGAGTTATTATATTATATTACCCCCCCCCCTAAGTCAATAGTTTATAATTATTTTAAACCACATATTTGTTATACATTTGCAAATTATACTACCAAAAAATGTGTAAAATAAACTGATATTTTTATTTTACACATTACTTATTTTTAAAAAGTTAAAACAAGCCGAAAGCCACGAGCACTGTGCGAATCGCCATACACGCTACTTATGTCAAATATGCCAGCACTAGACCCATCAGCATAACCACCACCACGATATGCCCATGGATCTAATGAATTGATAAGCCAAACTTCATCGTTATACCAACTGCTTGTATTTTTTGATATAGTTAAATATTGCATAGTTTGAAATGGGCCCATTTCCTTGGTTGCATCTCCTAGCTTTCCTCTATTAAATGATGTGGCACTAGTATCATAATCATATTTATCATAATATCTTTCATCTCTTGGTAAATTTATTCCATTAATTATTTCTTTAATTTCATGATTTGCCCCATTATCATCACATTCTGAACATGTTAATTTTCCATTAAAGCCTGAATTAAAAACATTATGACGTCCTGATGACAATTTGCCTGTTGTTCCATCACCTGTACTGTTATCATCCATTCCAGCCATTACATATTCCCAAGCTCCTCCACTCATATCATATGCACCGGAATAATTTCCTGTGGTACTGGCTATGACACTTGCTTTATTAAAATAATTAGTATTATATGTTCCATCATCTCCAGGAGTTGTTACTCCTCCATATTCGTTACAAGACTCAGGGGTATCACTACATAATTCATTTGTGGCAGTATAGCCAATTGTTGGTTCGTGAATAGCTGCATAACCAGTTATATAATTTGCATTATTATTAATTCTGACACTTGTATGACTACCATAATTGCTATGTTGTAAATAGGCTACGGCTCCCCATTCGGTGTTTTTCATTAAATGACTATTTAAATCTGTTTCATAATGTCTTCCTATTGTATATGCTTTTGCAATTTGAATATTTCGCCATGAATACACATTTGGTTTAATTATAACTTTACTTGCTGCTTCTATTGCCGTTTTTTCATCTGCTGGATTTACTTCTGCATCTGTAGTACTTTTAGCTCCATCATAGCCTGTTTCAAATTTGCCAACCCAAAAGCCATTTGTATTAAAGGCTGTGAAAGCAGGATGTGTTAACATTTGTCCAACACTCGTTCCACTTTGAACTGGTTCATCTTTGTTTTCAAATTCGATGTTTATTATTTGAGCTTTATCTTCTTTGGTTCCAAGCCCTGTATAATTTCCTTCATCAAATATTTCATATCTGTATCTTGGTATCCATACAAAATAGCTTTCGATATCATTCTCATCAATTGGTTCATTTGCTCCGGGATCTTCTATTCCCTCTCTTAAAATAACTGCATTGGCCCAATGTTGTTCACTATAACTATACCATTTCTCTGTTTCATCGGCTCTTGTAACACTTCCATTTTCTTCATTGATTGTTATTGGTATTAATCCTTCTTCTAACACTGGATCTGTTCCATTTAAAATACTTTCGGTATATGGCTTTTCTCCTATTTCACTTTCTACTATTACTTTTGATTTATATATTTTTCCCATTGTATCATCTTTTACTGTTACATCTTCATCTAACCATATTCGTAGTTCATAGTCCTTTTCTTCACTTGGTTTTAATTTTCCTTTTTTTATCTGTCTTCCTTCTTTGGTTCCTGTACTTTTTAATTCTTCATATTCTTTATAGGCATCTAATTTTGTTGCTACTCCTTTATCTCCTTTTTCACTTAATGCTATTTTTACATATTTACTTTCTAATGTTGTTTCACTTAACATTTCTAAATTAATTGTATAGTCTGCATATTCTTCACAATTATTTTTTATTTTAAAGCTAAATGGTTTTAAGTTTAATCCTTCTTCATCTAATATTGGTTGAGTCTTTTTTAAATCTATACTATCTATTTCATCTTCCATTGTTACATTTAAGCATGATGTACTTAATATATTTTCATTTTTTTGTTCACTTCTCATTATCCACAAAGCATAACTTACTCCTATAACAATTAATATTAATGCTACTATTCCTATTGTTATATACATATATTTTTCTTTTTTATTTTTCACCGCTAATTAACTTCCTTCCATTTTAATTAGTATACCACTTATGCATTGCATTATGCAAGGCATATTATCTACCTTTTTTGCCTTACAATAAAGCTAAGGAGTGATAAAATGGCATTTAAATTAAATACTGAAAAAAAGGAAACAGAGAATAAAACAATCCGTTTCCCATTACCATTAATTAAAGATATTGAACATGTTTTAGAGGGAACTGAAATAACTTTTTCTAAATTTGTTATTCAAGCATGTGAATATGCTTTAAAAGAAATGGAGCCAAAAAAATCATTCGTTAAGGAATGATTTTTAACTTATTGTTGGATCTAACTTATGAAAGATTTTAATACTTAAATCATAAAGTTTTTTAAAAACATATAATGAATCAAAAATAAGAACTAAACCTATTAAAATTGTTTGAGGCGTAAAATTCATTAAATTAAAGAATTCATTTTGAAATGTTATAGCATATATAAAACCAGTTAATAAAAGGGCAAATAATATTTTTCTTAATGTTGTAAAAGGAATACTTATTTTATATAAGAAAATAAATCCTGTCACGCCAGTTAAATATACAGCCATTGTACTATAAAACTGATATGGTAAATTAAAGACATAAGAGAAAGCCATAATTAAAATGACATCAAAGAAAACCGTTAAAGCACAAGGCAAACTTTTACTCATTATTTTTAATAAAAAATTACCTCTTACTAATTCTTTATTAGGTTCCAAAGCAAGAATAAATGAAGGTATGCCAATTGTAAAACCAGTTATTAATGTAAGTTGAATAGGCACAAAGAAATATCTTGAACCAACAATAATACTAAATATAATTAATAACATTGTATAAGTTGTTTTACTAAGTAATAGAGATGCTGATCTTTCAATATTGTTAATTGTTCTTCTTCCTTCTTCTACAATCTTTGGTAGTGAATCAAAATTATTATCAAGTAATACTAATTGGGCAACGTTTCTTGCCGCATCAGTTGCATTAGCAATCGAAATTGCACAATCACTTTGTTTTAAAGCTAAAACATCGTTTACCCCGTCACCTGTCATGGCAACACAGTGATCATCTTTTTGTAATGTTTCAATAATTATCTTTTTCTCTTCTGGTTTAACTCTGCCAAAAACATCATATTCATTTATAGCTTTAATTAATTCTTCTTCACTTAAATTTTCTAAATCTATACCTTTAACATTTTCTAAACCTACTCTATTTGCAATTTTTAAAACGGTTTTAACATTATCCCCAGAAATAATTTTTACTCGTACTCCTTGAGATTTAAAATAATTTAAAGTTTCTAAAGCTTCTTTTCTTATAACATCTTCAATCAAAATTAAACCAATTGCTTCTAAATTCTCTGGTTTGTTTGTTAATTTATCTTTTCCCTTAGCTACAACTAAAACCCGGTACTCATTTTGATATTTTTCTAAATCTTTAATTTTATTTAATGAAGTTTTATTAAGTAAATATTCTGGAGCCCCTAAATAAATAGAACCCTGATTTTTAAAAGAAATAGCACTGAATTTTCTTTCTGATGAAAAAGCAATTTTATCAGTTACTTCATAACTACCAGCACTTTTAAAATGTTCTTTTAAGGCTTTCATTGTTTCATTTGCATCCATACTAAAATAAGCATAATTGGTAAGTATTTCATCTAAATTATTTTTTTTATTTAAGTTAATAACTTCTTTAACAACCATTTTACCTTCCGTTAAAGTTCCCGTTTTATCTAAGCAAATAACATCTACTCTAGCAAGAGTTTCAATACAATATAATTGTTGAACTAAAACTTTATATTTAGAAAGTCTTATAACACTTACAGCCATTACCGAACTAGTAAGTAAAACTAAACCTTCTGGTATCATCCCAATTAAAGCTGCCACTGATGAAAATATTGCCTCAGGAATATTACCATTAGTTGTATTATATTGACTAAAGAACATTACGATCCCAATCGGAATAATAAAATAAGAAATAATCTTTAAAATATCTTCAAAAGATTTCATAATAATGGAATTAGTTGGTTTAACTATTTTAGCATCATGAGATATTTTAGAAGTATAATTATCTTTACCAATATGCTCTACCTTAGCAAGACAATTACCACTGATAATATAAGACCCAGATAATAATAAATCACCTTTTTTCTTAGTTATGGCATCAACT
>CANQSO010000078.1 GCA_947626535.1 uncultured Bacilli bacterium
TCATATTTTTGACCTCCCTTATAATAAAAAAACTTAACTATGTTTTTTCTTAGACACAGTTAAGTAAAAAAGGTCATCGCACAATAAAACTTTATGGATCCCATTGATCCCATTAAGTTAACTGTGTCTAGATCCCATTAAGTTAACTGTGTCTAAAGAATATAGATGTAAAAATACATCAAAAACATAGTAATGAATATTATAAATAAAAAAGAAATTAAGTCTTCAATTATTTGCTTTTTCTAAATTTCATGTTAAGATATTATTAGTGATGAATATGTATGCAGACGTCTTAGTAGAAATTAAAGCTAAACAAGTTGATAAAACATTTACTTATTTAATACCAACAAACTTAAAAGATAAAGTTAAAGTTGGTCTTTTAGTTGTGGTACCTTTTGGTAAAAAACAAGTAGAAGGTTATGTTTTAAATATTCATGATAAAAAAATAGATTTTGAAACTAAAGAAATAATTAGTATTAAAAATGAAGAAAGTGTTTTAAATGAAGAATTAATTGAATTAGGTTATTTTTTAAAAGAAGAAACTTTATGTAGTTTAAGTAATTGTATTTCATCAATGTTACCAAAAGCCTTAAAAGCCAAAAGTGGTAATGTTGTTAATAAAAAATATGTTAGTCATTTAATATTAGTAAGTAAAGATGGTAAATTTAATGTTCAACAACAAAATATTATTGATTTGTTTAAAGATAATTCTGAAATATTAAAAAAAGATGCTTATTTAATTAGTGAAAGTGCTACTAAAACTTTAATTAAAAAAGGAAATATTAAAGAAATTAAAAAAGAAGAGTATCGATATAATTTAAGTGTTGATGAATTAGATAAACCTAAAAAATTAAATTTAGAACAAGAAAATGCGGTAAATAAAATAAGTAGTTATTTTAATACTTCTAAAACTATTTTATTACATGGAGTTACTGGTTCAGGAAAAACTGAAGTATATATGCATTTAATTGAAAAAGTTATAAAACAAAATAAAACTGCTTTAGTATTAGTTCCTGAGATTAGTCTTACTCCTCAATTAATATTAAGATTTAATAAAAGGTTTCCTAAACAAATTGCCGTTTTACATAGTCATTTATCTGATGGAGAACGTTTTGATGAATGGCGTAAGATTGAAAAAGGGGAATGTCAAATTGTTATTGGGGCTAGAAGTGCTGTTTTTGCACCTTTAAAAAATATTGGGATTATTATTTTAGATGAAGAACATTCTGATTCTTATAAACAAGAAAATAATCCTAAGTATCATGCTAGAAAAGTTGCTATTAAAAGAAGTAATTATCATAATTGTCCAGTGATACTTGGAAGTGCAACACCTTCACTTGATTCCATGGCCAGAGCCTTAAAAAAACGTTATGAATATATAACTATGAATAGAAGAGCAAGTGGTGGAGATTTACCTTTAATAACTTTAGTAGACATGAGTGAAGAAGCTAAAGCTCGTCATAATATTTTAAGTAGAGAATTAGAATATAAAATTATTGAAAGATTAAATAAAAAAGAACAAATTGTTTTATTATTAAATCGAAGAGGACATTCAACTATTATTACTTGTGCTAATTGTGGTTTTACATATCGTTGTCCTTATTGTGATATTACCTTAACTTATCATAAGACTAATAAGCATTTACGCTGTCATTATTGTGGATATACTAAATATGTAGATGATAAATGTCCTAATTGTCATGAAAAATCTTTAAATTATTATGGGCTAGGTACAGAAAAATTAGAAGAATATCTAATGGAAATTTTTCCAACAGCTAGAATTGTTCGAATGGATGCGGATAGTACAACAAATAAAGGAGTATATGAAAAAATTATTAATGATTTTCAAGAAGAAAAATATGATATTTTACTGGGAACTCAAATGGTAAGTAAAGGTCTTGATTTTCCTAAAGTTAGTTTAGTAGGAATAATAAATGCTGATACATCACTTAATATTCCTGAATATAAAAGTAATGAAAGAAGTTTTGCGCTTTTAACCCAAGCTAGTGGAAGAGCAGGAAGAAGTAATATTAATGGAGAAGTTATTATTCAAAGTTATAATATTATGCATCCTATTTTAAAATGTGTTTTAAATCATAATTATCAAGCTTATTTTAATTATGAAATGAAAATTAGAAAAACCTTAAAATATCCTCCATATTATTATTTAGTCCAAATAAAACTTAAAAGTCGTGATTTTAATTTAGTAAGTAATGAAATAAAAAAAGTTAAAAATTATTTAGAAAGAAATATTAGTAAAGAAAGTATTGTTTTAGGGCCATCTCCTGCTAATCCTTTTTTAATAAATGGAATATATAATTATGAAATATTAGTTAAATATCGAATTGATGATAAATTAATTAATAGTTTAAAGGATTTAGATAAAATATATACTATTATGCCTAGAATAAGCTTAGATATTGACTTATCTTATTAAATATAGTATAATAACAAACCATTGAAAGGGGAATATTGTATGGAAAAGAAAAATTTATTAAAAAATAAAAGAACGCTTTTATTAGCTTTATCATCTTCACTTATTATGTCAACACCTGTAAGTGCTAGTAGAGGAGAAGATATTGAAAATAAGTTAGATAGTATTTTTGGAACATTTGTAGAAATAGATAATGCTATTAATAATAAAATTGATAATATTTTTAATGAAGATACTTATGAAATTGCTAAAGATGGGATAAATGAAGTTAAAGATAGTGCTCATGAATATACTGATAGTATTGTAGATTATGATTATGATCATTTAGAAGTTGTAACTTTTGTTCCTAATATGGATCCTAATGAAGAAAGAAAATATATTTTTGTAAATTCTTTAGTACCGGCTATACCTAAAATATATTATTTAGATCAAGATGGTAATAAAGTAAATCGCAAAAGTGATAATAAAAGATTTAAAGTTAAAGTAAGTGTTCATCATACTATAACTGAAGATGAAAATGGTAGTAAATATGGATTTGAAGAAAAAACATATGAAGATTTAGTTACTGGTGAAATTTGGAGTAATACAGTATCTTTATCAAAAGATGAACCATATTTAACAGATGAAAATTCATTAGTTGAGTTTGGGGTGTTTGAAGATATAAGGGACGTTATTCCAGCTAATCTTATTAAAGATGAATATGAATTAGGTGAAGTTAAAGATTTAACTGAATATATTAATAATATAGATAATTCTTTAGCATTTGATGATGAATTAAGTTTAACAAGATAAATAAAAAAAGAGGGCAACCTCTTTTTTATATTTGATATTTTTTATGATATTTATTAACTGTAATATAAATAATTGATCCCAATATTAATAAACTAATTAAAATTGTTATTGGTAATATATATCCAGTTTTAGGATTATCTACAACTTCACAATCACTATAATAAATATCTTTTGTTACTATTTGACCATCAAGTCCATAATATATTCCATTAACTTCAGTACAGTAATGATTTTCGTCATCAATTGTTTCATCATCTTCATATTCTTCATCAGATATTTCATCATTGGCAATTGGCATTGGATTAGCAAATGTACTCATATTATTTTGAGAATTCATATCAGTATAATATAAATTAATTTCTTGATTGTCTTTTAAAACTGTTCCTGATAAATTATCATCACCAAAAAATTTATAATTTGAAATATTATTTTTTTCATAATAGAATTTAGTGTTACTAACAAATGGAATTTTGGCTATTTTAAATGTACTATTTAAATTATAATCAATATAATTAATAGTTGCTGTTAAATAATTTCTAGTTGGAGTAATTGATATGTCATCATCTTTAATATCATAAATAATATTACCATTGTAACCTGTGCTTAAAACATTAGTTATATTATTTACATTAGCAATAGTATTTTTAATCCAATTATCACTCGCAAAACTATTTTTTTCAGCTTCACCAAAATAAGTAAAATAAGTATATTTAGGATTTACAGCTTTAATAAAATCAGTTGTATTGCTAGTGCTGCCACCATGATGAGATAATTTCATAATATCAGCTTTTAAATCAATATTATTTTTAAGAAGTAAGGCTTCTTGTTCTTTTTCAATATCGCCAGCACTTAGAAATGTTGTATTATCTATTTTAATTTTAGCGACTAAAGAATTATTATTAATATTATTTTCTAAATTTTCTGTTCCTTCTATTGGACCAACAATACTAATTTTAGCTTTTTCAAAATTAAATTCACTACCTTTTTTTAAATAAGTAACAGTAATATTTTTTTGATTAGCGACGGTATTTATTTGATTAATTAAACTATCATTTTTATTATATTCAGGTAAATAAATATTTTTAATAGTATATTTGCTATTATTTAGAATATCCATAATTAAACCGTAATGGTCAACATGATAATGTGATAAATATAAATCAAAATTAGTAACATTATGATCATCTAAATATTTTAATACTTGATTTCCATCTTGCTTTATACATGTGTCCATTAATAAATATTTACCATTAGATTCTAATAATGTTGAATCTCCTTGGACCGTACATTCAATAGCATGAATTTTTAATTCTTCGGCCTTTACAATATTATTTTGGAATAATAAAATTCCTAACATTAAAATAAAAATAATTTTAAATTTTTTCATATCTATACTCCTTACTATGTAAATTAATGTTAACACTATTTACAAATTTATAAAATAATAAAATGTAAATATTTTAATTACTTTACGTAAAATGTACATCATAATTTTATTAGTTATTATTTTTGTGATACAATTTAATTACTTTGAAAGAGGATATATATGAAAGATTTAAAAGTTATATTTATGGGTACCCCAGAATTTGCGGTTCCAATATTAAAAATGTTAAATGAAAATACAACTGTGGTTGGTGTTGTTACTCAACCAGATAAATTAGTGGGAAGAAAAAAAGAGTTAACTTCTTCACCTATTAAAAAATATGCTTTAGAACATAATTTAAAAGTTTTTCAACCGATAAAAATAAAAGATAATATGGAAGATATTTTAAGTATTCCTTGTGACATTATTATCACTTGTGCGTATGGACAAATACTTCCAAGTAAAATTTTAGAGTATCCAAAACTAGGTTGTATTAATGTTCATGCCTCACTTTTACCTAAATATAGGGGAGGTGCTCCTATTCATTGGTGTTTAATAAATGGTGAAGAAAAAACCGGAATTACTATTATGTATATGGATAAAGGTATGGATAGTGGTGACATTATTAAGCAAGAAGAATACATAATTAAAGACGATGATAATGTAAGTATCCTTCATGATAAATTAAGTGAAATAGGTAGTAGATTATTATTAGATACTTTACCAAGTATTATAAATAAAACTAATGAAAGAATAAAACAAGATGAAAATTTAGTTACTTATGGATATAATATAACAAGAGAAGATGAAAGATTAGATTTTAATAAAACTGGTCAAGAAATTATTAATAAGATAAGAGGTCTAAATTCCTGGCCTTTAGCTAATTTCTTATTAAATGATTTAGAATATAAAGTATTAGAAGCTTATTTTATTAAAAACAAAGTAGATAAAGCAAATAAAATAACAGACATAAAAAAAGATGCAATTGGTATAAGTTGTAAAGATGGTGTTATTTATCTAACTAAAATTAAACCATTTGGCAAGAAAGTAATGGATGTTAAAAGTTATTTGAATGGAATTGACAAAAGTGTTTTACAAAATGCTAAAATAAACTAGAAGGAAAAGAAAAATGAACAAGAAAAAATATCAAAAAATATTAACAAATTATCAAGAATGCTTATCAATTAAAGAAAAATATCATATTATAGAAGGAATAATAAATTTTCATCAAAATTATTTTCTTTCAATTAAAGCAAATCCTATAGATTATTGGGAATGTTTAATTGCTTATTATAGTAATAGTGAAAATCAGAAAATAGTTGGCAAAGAAACATGTGAAATGTTATTAGCAGAATTAAATTTAACTAAAGAAGAATATACAAAATACTATTTTAATAATCTAAAATTAAAAACATTAGAAAGAAAAATTAAAAAAGAAGATAAAGGACAAGAATTAAAATTAATAAAAAAGTGACAATTTATGTAAAATAAACAAATTTGCCACTTTTTAATTATTTTCTTTTAAATTAAAACTGTTATAATAATAATATATGGGAGGGTATAATAGTATGGAAAATAAGAAAAAGAAAAATTTATTTATAACTATAGGATTAATAGGAGCATTACTATTAGTTGTAGGTATTACATATGCTTATTGGATATTAACGAAACAGCAAACAGGAGGTGCGACCGTGTTAGGTCAAATAGTTTAGTAGGTGGAAATCCTACCTAGAAAGGTGATACCCACATC
>CANQSO010000079.1 GCA_947626535.1 uncultured Bacilli bacterium
CCTCCTGCTACTTCTTTTATTTCATGATTTACACCATTATCATTGCATTCTGGACACGTTAGTTTCCCATTAAATCCTGAATTTAATAAATTATTTCTTCCTGATGTTAATTTACCTGTATGTCCATCTCCAGTACTATTGTCATCCATTCCGGCCATTACATATTCCCATGATCCCCCACTCATATCGTATATTCCTGTATAATTTCCTGTGGCACTGGCGACTACACTTACTTTATTAAAATAATTGGTATTATAGGTTCCATCTTCTCCAGGTTTTGTTACTCCCCCATATTCATTACAGGCTTCTGGGGTATTACTGCATAATTCATTTGTGGTCGTATAACCAGTGGTTGGTTTATGTACTGCTGCATATCCTGTTAAATAATCGGAATTATTATTGATTCTTACGTCATCATGACTTCCATACTTGCTGTGTTGTAAATATGCTACGGCTCCCCATTCCGTGTTCTTCATCATATGACTATTTAAGGTCTCTTCATAATTTCTTCCAACTATATATGCTCTAGACAATTGAATACCTCGCCAGGAATACACATTTGGTTTGATTATTACCTTGCTTGCTGCTTCGATTGCTGCTTTTTCATCTGTAGGATTTACTTGAGCTGCCACTGTACTTCCTGCTCCATCATATCCTGTTTCAAATTTGCCGACCCAGATTCCATTCGTATTAAATGCGGTAAATGCTGGATGCGTTAACATTTGTCCTTTGGATGTTCCACTTTTTATTGGCTCATCTTTGTTTTCAAATTCGACATTAATTATTTGTTCCTTATTTGTTTTTGTTCCTAATCCATCATAGTTTCCTTCATCAAATATTTCATATCGATATCTCGGGATCCATACAAAATAACTTTCGATGTCACTTTCATCTATTGGTTCATTTGCTCCTGGATCTTCTACTCCATCTCTTAAGATTACCGCATTGGCCCATTGTTGCTCACTATAGCTATACCATTTCTCTGTTTCATCGGCTCTTGTTACTTTACCATTTTCTTCATTAATCTTTATTGGTATTAAATCTCCATCTAATACTGGATCGGTTCCATTTAAAATACTTTCGGTATATGGCTTTTCTCCTAATACACTTTCTACTACTACTTTTGATTTATATATACTTCCTTCTACTCCATCTTCTTTTGTTACATCTTCATCTAACCATATTCGAAGTTCATAACTTCTTTCTTCACTTGGCTTTAGTTTTCCTCTTTTTATTTGTCTTCCTTCTTTGGTTCCTGTACTTTTTAATTCTTTATATTCTCTATAAGCATTTAGTTTGGTTGCTACTCCTTTATCTCCTTTTTCACTTAATGCTATTTTTACATATTCACTACTTAATGTTGTTTCACTTAACATTTCTAAATTTATTGTATAATCGGCATATTCTTCACAATTATTCTTTATTTTAAAACTATATGGTACTTTTCCTAATCCTTCTTCATCACTTATTGGTATGGTATTATTTAAACTTATATTATTTAATTCTTCTTCCATTGTTACATTTAAACATGATGTACTTAATATATTTTCTTCTTTTTGTTCACTTCTCATTATCCATAAGGCATAACTTACTCCTATTGTTATTACTAGAAGTCCTATTATTACCATTATTATATACATATATTTTTTATTCTTTTTTTCCATTACTATCACTCTATTTCTAGAGTTATTATATAATAATACCCCCCCCCCTAAGTCAAGTCGCCAGCATAATTTTAAACCACTTGTTTATTATATACATTTGCAAATTATACTAACAAAAATTGTGTAAAATAAATTAATGTTTTATTTTACACATTACTAATTTTCTTAAAATGCTAGAACTAGACGATAACCATGACTGCTTACAGAATTACCGTAAGCATGATCTAAATTAAATATTCCAGCACCAGTTCCATACGTAAAAATACCACCGCGTCCAACCCACGGAACCCCTGAACTAGTTAGCCAAGCTTCATCATTATACCAACTACTCACATTCCTTGATTGGGATAAATATTTCATAGTTTGAAATGGACCTATTTCTTTTGTTGCATCTCCCAAAAAACCTCGGTTATATGTTGTACTACTTGTATTATAATCATATTTATCATAGTATCTTTCATCTTTTGGTAAATCTATTCCAGCAATTACTTCTAAAATATTATTGTTTACATCACTATTATCATTGCATTCTGGACAAGTTAATTTTCCTTTAAAGCCTGAGTTATAAATATTATTTCGTCCTGATGATAATTTACCACTTCCAGTTCCATCATCTAGTCCACTCATCATGTATTCCCAGGCTCCCCCACTCATATCATAGATTCCTGTATAATTTCCTGTGGTACTGGCTACAACACTGGATTTATTAAAGTAATTGGTATTATACTCACCATCTTGACCTTTTTCTGAACCACCAAATTCATTACAGGCATTTGGAGTAACACTACATAATTCGTTTGTTTCTGTATATCCTGTGGTTGGTTCATGTATGGCTGCATATCCTGTTAAATAATTTAAGTTATTATTGATTCTTACACTTGTATGGCTTCCATATTTACTATGTTGTAAATAAGCCACTGCTCCCCATTCAGTGTTTTTCATAAGATGACTATTTAAGGTTTCTTCATAGTTTCTTCCAACTATATATGCTTTAGATACTTGAATTTCTCGCCAGGAATACACATTTGGTTTAATTATTACTTTATTTGCTGCTTCAATTGAGGCTGCTTCATCAATCGGATTTACTTGAGCTTCTGCTGTACTTCCTGCTCCATCATATCCTGTTTCAAATTTGCCGACCCAAAAACCATTTGTATTAAATGAAGTAAAGGCTGGATGCGTTAACATTTGGCCTTTAGATGTTCCACTCTTTACCTCTTCATCTTTACTTTCAAATTCAACTTTGATTATTTGAGTTTTATCTTCTTTCGTTCCTAAACCATCATAATTTCCTTCATCAAATATTTCATACCTGTATCTTGGAATCCATACAAAATAACTTTCGATGTCATTTTCATCGATTGGTTCGTTTGCTCCGGGATCTTCTATTCCATCTCTTAAGACTACGGCATTTGCCCATTGTTGTTCACTATAACTATACCATTTCTCTGTTTCATCGGCTCTTGTAACAGTTCCATCTTCTTCATTTATCTTTATTGGTATTAATCCTCCATCTAACACAGGGTCAGTTCCATTTAAAATACTTTCGGTATATGGCTTTTCTCCTAATACACTTTCTACTACTACTTTTGATTTATATATACTTCCTTCTACTCCATCTTCTTTTGTTACATCTTCATCTAACCATATTCGAAGTTCATAACTTCTTTCTTCACTTGGCTTTAGTTTTCCTCTTTTTATTTGTCTTCCTTCTTTGGTTCCTGTACTTTTTAATTCTTTATATTCTCTATAAGCATTTAGTTTGGTTGCTACTCCTTTATCTCCTTTTTCACTTAATGACGTTTTCACATATTCACTTCTTAATGTTGTTTCACTTAACATTTCTAAATTTATTGTATAATCGGCATATTCTTCACAATTATTCTTTATTTTAAAACTATATGGTACTTTTCCTAATCCTTCTTCATCACTTATTGGTATGGTATTATTTAAACTTATATTATTTAATTCTTCTTCCATTGTTACATTTAAACATGATGTACTTAATATATTTTCTTCTTTTTGTTCACTTCTCATTATCCATAAGGCATAACTTACTCCTATTGTTATTATTAGAAGTATTATTATTACCATTATTACATACATATATTTTTCTTTTTTATTTTTCACCGCTAATTAACTTCCTTCCATTTTAATTAGTATATCACTTATGCATTGCATTATGCAAGGCATTAATATTTGCTAATCATTAATAATTTTTAATAATGAAATTTTTATTATTTAATCATTCCATTAATTACTTTTCTACTATCATTAAAAATAATAAAAGAAGTTGGATCAGCTTTTTTTATTAAATTTTCAACTTTATTTAAACTTTTACTATTAACTTCCAAATATAACATTTTCTTTTTATTATCTAAAGTCATTACACTTACTTCATATCCTCTTATTTTTAAAGCTTTAAGTAATTTTTCATCATTACAAATTATTTGAATGCATACTTCCCCTTTAACAAAACATTTAGCTAAATATGAACCAAGTAAAGTACCAGTAGCATAACCAAGGGAATAAAAAATAGGTATTAAGATACTATTAATATCCATTGTTAAAGCTTCCCTTGCAACTACAAACCAAATAAAAACTTCAATAAAAGCTAAAATAGTACTAATAAATAATTTACTTTTCAACATTACCATTTGCCTTAATGTTGCAATTGAAACGTCTAAAATACGAGCAAAAAAAATTTTTACACAAATAAATAATAAAGACATAAGATCCCTCATATTTATGATGTGTAAAAAATATTATTTTTAAACTAAAATTTTAAAATGCTAAAACAAGTCGAAAACTGTCACGACTAGGCGCTCCATATGCATTACTGAAACTGAACATACCCGTATTAGAACCACAATAGTATTCACCACCACGTGTAAACCAAGGAACACCTGAAAAAGGAAATACAGCATCATCATCATGCCAACTACCAACATTTCTTGATATAGTTAAATATTTCATATTTTGAAAGGGACCTGCTTCTTTAGTTGCATCTCCTAGCTTTCCTCTATTAAAGGTACTGTTACTTTTACTATAATCATATATATCATAGAACCTATCATCAGTTGGTAAAGCTATTCCTTCTGTTACTTCAGTAATATCATGGTTTACTTCTACACCATTATCATTACATTCTGGACAAGTAATTTTTCCAATAAAACCTGAATTATATACATTATGACGACCTGATGCTAATTTGCCGCTTCCAGTCCCATCGTTTATTCCGCTCATCATATATTCCCAGGCTCCTCCAGCCATATCATAGATTCCGCTATAATTATTTGTGGTACTTGCTACTACACTGACTTTATTAAAATAATTAGTATTATATTCACCATCTTCTCCAGGTGATGTGACGCCTCCATACTCATTACATGCATCAGGATTATTACTACATAATTCATTTGTATTTGTTAATCCAATTGTTGGTTCATGTTTTCCAGCATAACCTGTTAAATAATTTGAATTATTATTTATTCTAACACTTTCATGACTTCCATACTCGCTATGTTGTAAATAGGCTACGGCTCCCCATTCCATACTTTTCATCATATGACTGTTTAATGTTGTTTCATAATTTCTTCCTATTGTATATGCTTTAGATACTTGGATTGCTCGCCATGAATAAACATTTGGCTTGATTATGACTTTATTTGCAGCTTCGATTGCTGATGCTTCATCAACTGGATTTACTTCAGCTGCTTTAGTACTTCCTGCTCCATCATATCCTGTTTCAAATTTGCCAACCCATATCCCATTCGTATTAAATGATGTAAAGGCGGGATGCGTTAACATTTGTCCTTTTGTCGATCCACTTTTAATTGGTTCATCTTTGTTTTCAAATTCAACTTTGATTATTTGAGTTTTATCTTCTTTCGTTCCTATTCCATCATAGTTTCCTTCATCAAATATTTCATACCTGTATCTTGGAATCCATACAAAATAACTTTCAATATCCTTTTCATCGATTGGTTCATTTGCTCCGGGATCTTCTACTCCATCTCTTAAAATAATTGCATTTGCCCATTCTTGTTCACTATAACTATACCACTTATCTGTTTCATCGGCTCTTGTTACTTTACCATTTTCTTCATTAATTTTGATTGGTATTAATCCTCCATCCAACACAGGGTCAGTTCCATTTAAAATACTTTCGGTATATGGTTTTTCGCCTAATACACTTTCTACTACTACTTTTGATTTATATATACTTCCTTCTACATCATCTTCTTTTGTTACATCTTCATCTAACCATATTCGGAGTTCATAATTCTTTTCTTCATTTGGTTTTAGTTTTCCTTTTTTTATTTGTCTTCCTTCTTTTGTTCCATTTATTTTATATTCATTATATGTTTTATAGGCATCTAGTTTGGTTGCTACTCCTTTATCTCCTTTTTCACTTAAGGCTATCTTAACATATTCACTATTTAATGTTGTCTCACTTAACATTTCTAAATTTATTGTATAATCCGCATATTCTTCACAATTATTCTTTATTTTAAAACTATATGGTACTTTTCCTAATCCTTCTTCATCACTTATTGGTAT
>CANQSO010000080.1 GCA_947626535.1 uncultured Bacilli bacterium
TTAGTTTTACTTTTACTTAAGTTTTTTACCATTGGTCCCCAATTTTCATTATCCCATATTATATCTGCCCCATTATCACACGTTCCATAATCAAATACTAAATTTTCTTCATTATCTTTCTGAGGCATCTCTTCCAATTTATCATTTCCATTAAAAAAGGCAAAATAAACATCACTATTACCAAAATAATCTACTTTACCATTCATTATTGAAAATTCGGCACTTTCGGTAAAAATTGCAAAGGTTTTATAAAGAATTAATGATACACCTATTAAAACTATTACTCCTAAACTGACAAGTAATATTTTTCTTTTCTTTTTATTTTTATCTTCATACTTTTTTAGTTTCATACAATCACCTATTCTATAGGTAATTATATAAACCACTTTTATCTATTCAATATAATTAGCTTTAGCACATTCATCTAAATTAACATTAATTTTATTTAATAATTCATCTAATTCTTCATGATTATCATTTTGATTAATAGTAAAATAATAATTTTCACCTTCATATCCTTCTCCTGGATATATTTCATATATAGGCATATTATCAACTTCAAAACTTGGATTAGAATTACTCTTTTCAATAATTTTATTTAAATCATATTCATATTTTCCATTAATAGATTTAGTAAATGTTAATACTGCATCACAATCAGTACCTGGCTTACAAGTTTCATATTCATTAAATAATTCATATACACCATCATCATAAAAACTAATTCTAACTGGAACACATCCTTTATTAGCCATACTTATAGTTATTATTGTTTTACCATGGTCTTTTAATACTTCACTACTTTTTTTACTATCTTTACCACAACCCGTTAAAAATAAAATTCCACATAAACCTAATATCACTACTTTTTTCATCTATCCACCATCCTATATTAAGGATATCATAAATAACTAAAATTGACTATAAAAAAAGTTTAATTTCTAAAAATCAAACTTTTATACACTTTCCGTTAAATTAATAGTTATTTCAATAGTTTCACTACCTCTTAAAACTTTAACTTTAACATTATCTCCAACATTATGATTGAATAATAAATATCTTAAATATGCTATACTAGTTACTTCTTTACCATCCATTTCCGTAATAATGTCACCATCTTTTAAACCAGCTTTATCAGCAGGACTATCACTATTAACATCTTCTATAAATACTCCATTAGTAATATCTAAATTATTTAATTTTGGATAATATAAATATTGAGCTTCTGCTAAATTACGCATTGTTATTCCAAGTAATGGTCTTTTAATTGCTTCTCCTTTTTCTAATTTTTCAGCAAAGTTCATTGCTGTTTCAATAGGTATTGCAAATCCCATTCCTTCAACTCCAGTACTTGCAAGTTTAAGTGAAGTAATACCAATAACTTCTCCATTAGCATTTACTAAAGGTCCACCAGAGTTACCTGAATTAATAGCTGCATCAGTTTGTAGGACACTCATCATCATATCATTAGTAGTACTATTAGATAAACTCACCCCAACTAAACGATTCTTACCAGAAAGTATACCTCTTGTAACTGTTCCTGAATAAGAATCAGCATCTAAAGGTGCTCCTACTGAGAAAACCGTATCTCCTATTTTAGCATTTTCACTACTACCAATACTTGCTACTTTATCAGCTTCTTTTTTACTAACACTTAAAACAGCAATATCAGAATAAGCATCTTTACCTGCAACCTTAGTCTCAACTAAATTACCATTAGTAAATTCCACAAATATTGAATCTCCTTTTTCTATAACATGATTATTAGTTAATATATAGGCATTATCATTATCAGTTTTATATACAAATCCTGTACCTGTAGCATATAATTGTTTCTTTATATATGTTCTAACTACTACTACAGCATCATATATTTTATCAACTGCCTCACTTATCCCATTATCTACAATACTAACATTTCTTGTTTCGACTTGTTCGCTAACGGTTTTAATAAAAGGTTCTGGAAAAAAATACATTAATAAATATAAACCTCCAGCCCCCAAGAAAAACATCACAACTGCAATTAACCAATACTTTCCATCATTTCTTTTTTTATTTTCCATTATAATTCCACTATCCTTTCATAATTAAGAGGAAATCCCATTTCATTTAATACTTTTTCAATTGAAATACTATGTAATCTATCTTCTAAAATTTTTATTTCATATTTTAATTCACTAATTAATAAAGCAAAATCTTTATTTCTTAACATTTGTTTTAAAATAATAATAAGCGCAAATAAATCATTTTTACCGTAAATATATTCATCATTTATCATTGGAATTTTTAAACTTTGATGATATTTAGTATTTTCAATATCTCTTTGAGCTTTATGACTATATAATATATCTTCATGAGCACATAAATTTCTAAAGTTAGCTAAAATTGGTAAATATATTAATAAATCTTCACTTGATATTTTAAAATCTTCCGCAATAGATTTCTGATCTTCATATTTTAAAATTTGATAAAACTCACCAACTATTCCAAATGATAATATTTTTACAACTATCCATAATGGAATATATCCATATTTATCCATATAATGCATCGTTGCTTGATGTTGTCCCCCATTTATTCTAATTTGTCTTTTCATTTTTCTTAATAAATCATCTACTTGTTTTTTTCTTTTGCGATCATTAGTAAAATTTTTAGGATCTAAATATTGTCTTTCTTTATACCCATACCGCATAGATAAGTTATAAGCAATAATACTTTTAATATTATTTTCAATTATAAGAAGGTTTTTAAAAATAATATTTCTAATATGACGGTCAAAATGAAACATTGCATATAATTCGTCAAAATCAGCACCAGAAATAAAACTTTTATCACTTTCACTAACCATAAATAATAAACGATAACCATTTAAGAAAAAATAATTTTCTCTTAATAATATTTCTTTAGCTTCAAGAATATTATTAATGATCAGACCTTTACTTTGTAATATATCTACTTGTTCATCTAAAGTTTTAAATGTCTTATTCATTACCCACCTCTTATCCTAAAAGACATTATATCACAAAGTATGATTTAATTGTAATTTTTATTAATGGTATTTTTGTTAACATTTTGTGAAAAATAAGTGAATTTATTATTTTAAAATAATATGATATAATGATTAAACTTAAAAGGAGTGAATTTATGCCATCAATTGTTACTCACCATTTATTTGCTAAAGATTGTTTAAAAGGCTATGAAAAAAAAGTTAATAAAGATATCTATTATATATTTGCCCAAAGTTTCGATAATTTAGCTTATTATCATTTTTTTACTGGATGCAATAATAAAGTTAAACAAATAGGTCAAACCGCCCAAAGGACGAAAACAAATGATTACTTTATAAATTTATTAAATTATATAAAGGATCATAATTTAAAAGAAGATTGTGACATTATTGGTTATTTATTTGGTAGTATTTGCCATTATGCCCTTGATTCAACATGTCACCCCTTTGTTGTTTATGAAACAGGCTCAGTTAATATTGCTCAAAAATATCGAGGAGGTCATGAAAAAATGGAAGTAATGATCGATGCTATAATGTATGAAAAAAAAGAACATCTTCCATTATATAAACAAAGTTTAAGTAATACCTTACTTCCCAAAGTAAAGTTTTCCAATAATTTAAAAAAAGCTTTAGACTATACTTTTAATCAAACATTTAATATAGATAACATGGGTATTAAATATGAAAAAGCTTATAAAACCGGTAATTTAATTTTAAAATATTTTGTAACAGATAAAACAGGAATAAAAAAACAACTTTATAAATTAAAAGATTGTTTTGGTAAAGGAAGAATGTATCAATATTTAAGTTTTAATATAAAAAAATTAGATCAAAGCTTTCTTAATCTAGAACATAATGAATGGTGTTATCCTAATGACTTTACTATTACTAAAAATAATTCATTTTTTGAATTATATAAAGAAGCAACATTATTTGCTAGAAAATTATTTAAAGTTAGCTTAGATTATTTAAATGAATCAATTACTGAAAAAAAAGTCAATACCGAATTTAAAGATCTATCCTATGTAACAGGATTAGACTGGCACTTAAAAAAAGAAACAAAATATTTTAAATTTTAAAAGAAAATTGTTAAAGATTTCTTGCAATTTTTAAACTATAATTATTTATATGATAATTTTTTAATAATTATCTTTTTTTAATATTTCTATTTTATCTTTTGCATTTTTATCTATACTATCTAACTTATCAGATTCATTAATGCTTAGTTTATTTAATATTGTAATTTTTTGATGTAATTCTTGAATTTTTTAATTTGATTTATATATTTAGATTGAATTTCATCATAAATCCAAATTGCTCCAAGTTGGCCATCTTTTAATTTAGAATCTTTTATTTCCAATACTGGTCTTTTATCATAATAAAAAGTATTTTCACCACCTCTAGTCCAAAAGATTTCATTTTGACGACCACCTTTTAATTTACTACCTTTGGTCTAACATACCCACAATTTATAATATCTTCAATTTGAGCAAATCCCGTTACACGATAAATAGAAGTAATAACTGTAGACATCACATTAAATATATTCTTGCCAAAAGCTATATTGTTAATAAAAACTCTATTTTTAACTTTAATAATTTTTTCATTATCCATAACTACAACCTTCTTTATATTTTATTTTTTTTATTTAACTAAATATTAATTTTATTTAAGAAATGCTTCTGCTAAAATTTTACTAAATTTTTCTTGATATTCTTCATTAATTAATTTTTGCTTTTCATTAGCATTTGATAAAAAACCACATTCTATTAGTATTCCTGGTATTCTTAGTCGACTATACATATAAGTACTACTAGGAATTTTTTTAATCTCTCTTTTACCTTGTAAATTTTGATTTAAATAATTTTGAACTTTTAAAGCAACTTCTTTATTTAATGAATTTTCTTCATTATAAAAAACTTGCGGTCCAAAATAACTACTATCACTCAAATAATTAAGATGAATAGATAAATAATAATCTGCACCACTATTGTTAATAATATTAATGCGATGATCAAAATCACTTTTCTTGCGTCTATTGGCATTAGGTGTACCTAAATCATAATCTCCATAACGAGTTAGTATAACATTTGCTCCATATTTTTTTAAATAATCTCGTAATTTAAGACTAATTTTTAAATTAATATCTTTTTCATAAATATTTCCTACAACAGTTCCTGGATCAACGCCACCATGACCAACATCAATTACATAGGTTTGATTACTTAATGGCCCACTTGCATAAGAAGAATTAGGATATAAAATAGACGTAAATATGCTAAAGACTAAAAAACTTATTAAATATTTTTTCATAGTAAATTATATGAAAAAAATATATATTTATGGTTCATTTTGAGATCTTATTTGCTCAGACTGTTAATCTTTTGTTAGTAAATAGATATATTTTTTGCTTTTTTAAAATCAAAATATTTAATAATAGCAAACGCTATATCATTAACAAAATCATTTTTAATCAAAAATCTATTTTTAAATTTTTATTAGGATAAAACTTTATATAAAGCTATAAACATTTCATAAGAAAGTTCTTCAGCTCGAACTTTTTCATTAAAACCATTTTCTTTTAAAATTGGTTCTATAATAAACCAATATTCTTTTAAATTGTTTCTTAAGGTTTTCCTTTTTTGTCTAAATGCTACTTTTACAAAGGTCCAAAATTTTTTTTCATCTAAAGAAATAATATTAGCTTTTTTATCTAAGACAACTACAGAACTTGTAACTTTAGGCATTGGAAAAAAGGCTTCTTTTGGTACATCAAATTCTAAATGAATATTAAAATAATGATTTAAAAAAACTGTAAAAAAGCCATAATCCTTGGTATTCGGTAAAGCACAAAAACGTTCAGCAACTTCTTTTTGAACTAACAAAATCATTTTATCAGGTATAACATTTTTAATTATATGCTCAATTATTGGCGTTGTAATATAATAAGGAATATTTGCGGCAACATATAATTTTTGATATTGATATTTCTTTAATTCACTTAAATTGCTTGTTAAAAAATCTTGATAAATTACTTCTAAATTATTTAATTTATCTAAATATTCTTTCATTCTTAAATCAATTTCATAAGCAATTACTGGTGATTTTTTTAAAACTAA
>CANQSO010000081.1 GCA_947626535.1 uncultured Bacilli bacterium
TAATCTTTTGTTTTAAGTTCATCTAAAAAATTATAAACTCTTTTAAAGAAATCCTGTATATTTTCATTTATACCATATTGAACATCACTATAATAATTCCAATATTCTTCTCTATTTGTAACTTCAAGTGGTTGTCCACTTAAAGTACCGCAGCTTCTTTCTCTTAACCTTTCATCAGTAATTATACTATTATCATAATTTGTAAGTATGTATTCTGTGTGTGTAGCTCTTAATAATGGTGATGATATAACAATATCGAAATGTATGTTTTGAATTTTGTTTCTTAATTCTTCTGCTTGCTTTATTCCTAAATCTGTTAAATCTTCATCACTAGTATTGTATTGATTCAAAGCATTATGTGGAACTTGACCATGTCTGACTATATAAACTTTCATCTAATCACCTTCTATGCAATATGAATAACTACTTATTCTAAATTTTATATCCCATTTTAATAAAGAAATCTTGGTAGATTTTATTGCGATATAAATCGTTCACAAATATTACATTATGTTTATCATCTGTTTGTTCATATAAACCATTATCAAGAACATTAGGACAACTTATCATTTCAGTTTTGAACCAATCTGCATTTATCTCATAAGCTATTGCACTTAGATCCCATAATGTTTTACTCGAACCTATTTCATCTTTAGGTTCTTTCATAAATGATTTTTTGCACTTAATAAAAATATCAATTAAATATTTATTTAATTCTGTATTCTCACTTAAATAATGTTGTAATTCATAAATCGTCGTTGATAAGTTAGAAGCAACATTTCTACATGGAATAACAACTAATTCAACGCCAGAATCAAATACTGTCTGTACTGCTTTTATATCCTGTCTAAAATTAAATTCACTATTATCTTTAGTTAAAAAAGTATTACCACCTAACCATACTACCTTTATTTTACTAATAATTTCAGGTGCTTTCTTAATAGCTAAAGCAACATTCGTTATTGCTCCTATTGCTAAAATTGTTGTTTTATCATTTTTATTAGCAATTTCAATTATTTTATTGACAGCATCATTATCATCTTCACTATCTTTAAAATATTTTGTAGTACCTTTATAAACTAATGATTTAAATTCTGGTTTATTTAATAAATCTAATATTTTTAAAGTTGTCTCATAACTTTTTTCAGTTCCTTCTTCAATAGTCATTGTATTGGCATATCCACTTTTAGAAAATGGTGCTATTGTAATTGCCTGTAAATCAAAAACATCTAATGACTTAATTAAATAAGTTAATGCAAATTGATCATCTATTTCATTATACATATCTGTATCTAGTATTACTTTTTTCTTTTCCATATTATTTATCACCTCATATAACTCTTTCCAATTCTTTACTACTGTTAATCCATCTAAGTTTTTTTGATTATAATCTGTACCCATTAAATAACATTTAATACCGCTCTCTTGCAATTGATGACAATTAGTTCTAACATCATCAAACATTACATCAATGTTATTTTCTTTACATTCTTTACTTTTGTTTGTAGTTTTAGAAAGTATTAATTTTGTATAATTTATATTATTATCTTTTAATCAATTCTCAGTAATTTTATATGGTTCAGTATAATGCGGATAAGCTCTATGTGAAATTAAATATAAACCATGGCCATCATCCAATAATTTATCCATATAATTTTTAGCATCTTCTCTAGGTTCTAACACTTTTGCAAATTCCTGCATATTGTCATTAAAAAAATTTTCTATTTCATCATTTGACCAATCAAACATATTTTTAATCCAATTTCCCTCTGGATTAACTATTCCTTTATTTCTTTTCTTTTTATCTTCTTTATAAAATTCTTCTAATATTTTTTTATCAAAATTAGTTACAACATTATCTATATCTAAACCTATTCTCATACTATCACTCAATCCTTTAATATACCTATAATTAATAAGTCTTAATTGTACAATTTAATTATAACACAAAATATTGATTTTCCCTATATATAACGATAATTTAAGGCATTAAAAAAGATTCAGAACTGATTTTGTTCCAAATCTCAATTATCTTGTTCTACCTTTAGTTTCATCATTCATCTGATAGTTACATAATCTTTCAAGTTGCTCATCGTCTATGTGGATTACTTTCCCACCAGCCGGATTAATCTTTATTCCACCAAAAACTATCCAGATTGCATCTATTGGTGTATTTGGCATATTTGCATCTCCATCAGTAAAAATTATCTTATTTTCAACCCTTCTTGTAAATGCATTAACAGCCACATCAAAGTTAGTTCCACCACCACCATAAAATGGCAAATTGTCAATATCAGATACATCTTTAATTTCAGTAAAACCATAAAATTGCGTATCAAAGCATCCAACTTTAACTTTAGATGTTTGTAATATATTTTTACATTCTCTTAAAAAATTTCTAAGTAGTGTTTCATCTATAGAACCACTTGTATCTAAAACAATTTCTGTCTCTGGTCTTGGCATTTCCTCCAAATATGCAGTTACTACACCATCCTCTATTCCAGCATTTTGATATGACCAATCAATATCATATTTTACAGCTTCTTTTAATAATCTTCTCCAATCAATAAGAGGTTCAGATGTTCCGATGTCAGTTATATTTCTTCTTTCACTATTTGTAGTGTTTCCATGACCATGTGATTGACTAGCTAGTGCTTTTCTTAATTCTTCTAGTTGTTTTTTTCTTTCTATTTTATTCTGTTTAAATGCTTCTTTTTCACCTAATTCTGTTAACTTTTTAATTTCTTCATTCTTTTTCTTTTCTTGCTCTTTATTTTGGTTTTCATCAGGTTGTTGTTGCTTTTCTTGTTGTTCTTTTTTCTTATCAAACATTTTACTTAATTTATCTAACAAACTTTGTTTATCTTCATCCTTGTCGTCAGATTGTTCTGAATTAGATTGTGATTGCTCTTCTTGATGCCTCTTTTCTATTGCTTTATCCCACATAGAATGAGTGTCATGTCCAACATCTTGTTGTTTTTCTTCTTCCTGTGAATCTTCACCTGATCCATTACCACTTTGTTCTCGTGATTGCTTATCTTGTTCTTGTGAACTTCCACCACCAGAACTGTTTTGTTGCTGAGATTGTGATTGTTGTTGCTCATCATTACCTTGTCCACCTCCACCATTTTGTTGTTGATTTTCTTGGTTTTGTTGTTGATCTTGGCTTTGAGAACTACCATTCTGTTGTTGTGGTTGGGATTGTTGTTGATTATTACCATTTTGCCCACTGCCACCACTTTGTTGCTGAGTTTGTTGTTGATTACTTTGTTGATTTTGACCATTACCCTGTCCATTTTGTTGTTGCTGTTGTTTCTTTTCCTCTAAAAGCTTTTTGTACATTTCTTCTGCATCATAATTAATTGCCTCTGGAATATCAACGCCGCCTTCAACTATAGGTAATCCATCTTGCTTTAGAAAAGCATTTACAACCGAATCAGTTGCTATATTCCATAAATCTTTGTTTTTACCTTCACTTCTGAAAATGTGATCAAATGCTATATGACATATTTCGTGTGCAAAAATAAACGTTTGTTGATCATCTGTAATGGATTCAATAAAGTTAGGATTATAATAAATATTTTTGCCATCTGTTCCTGCTGTTCCTACTGCTGCTGGTTCAGCAATAAAATTAGAATTAGCTACTACACTTCCAAAGAAAGGATACTTAACTAATAATCTTCTTTTAATAGATTCTACGTTCATAAGCTATCCTTAAATTTGTGCTAATAATGAATATACTTCTTCATTTATTTTATTAGCAGTTAAATCAGAACAAGTGACAATAACCAAACAATTTTTAGGTAATTCAAATGTACTAACTTTTTTATATTTAAGTATCTCAATAAATTTAGTTTGTTCTTCTAATTCAATTTCATTTATATTTTCAATTACTAATACTGTCGTGTTTGTTTTACTTTTATCTAATAATTCTTTATACCAAAGAGGAGGGCAAAAATCTGTATTTTCATAATGTCCATTTAATTCAGACCTATCAATATTTGATTTTATAATAACTGAATTATTAAAAGAATTGGAAGGTATATTTTGAACCAATAATGGAGATACTCCAGATTTAATATAATTTTCTAATAAATTTAATCTTTCTTTATTCATCTTCTTATTCCTCCTTGTGATAAGCTATCAGCCATTTGTACTTCTGCAAGTTTCTCTAATCTTCTCTCATCTCCATGTGTCCACATAGATTCAAATGCAGCTCTTGGTTCTGCACCCACTTGCTTCATAAAATCTCTTACTACTTCAAAATGCTCATCATCAACAGAGGATAATCCAACTGCTGTTGCGAATTTTTGTGATACATCCATTTCTAAATCTCTACTTGAATAATTATGATTAATTACATCTTCAACACTTATTACTTGTTGTCTTGCAAATGCTGTAAAATCTCTTGTTAAATCATCACCTATCAATGCTCTTAACATTTCTGGTTGTTTAGTTTTATAGAGTAACTTAGATGCCATTTCCCATTTTCTTGGATCTGCATTTGGTTTATCTCCTGTATATGGAGTTCTTAAGACATCATGCCCACTATAAGATTTATATGCTATGTAAGCATATACTGAAGGATGAATTTTTGCCTCTGGTTCTTCCTCTTTATAATCTAATCTCTCATATTTTTCTTTAGGTGTAGATGCCCACTTTAACCAACTATCTACTGTAGTATTAATATAAACGTGAGCAAATCTGTTGAATAATGGTTCTGCCATTTGATTTGCAGCTAATGAATCATTTAAATCATTTCCTGCTGCAACAATTCTTGCATTAGGTGGTAACTTCCATTTACCATTTACTTCACCATCTAATACTATGTTAAATGCCATATCTTGTATGGAAGGAAGTGCATTTGTAAGTTCATCAAAGAATATAATATGAATTTTATCTGGTTCAGCTTCACATTTTTCTTTTACTTTTGAATACCATGTTGGTGGTACATCAATCATTTCTCCTGTTGCAGCATTATAAACACTTTTTCCATTTAAACTATCAGGAGTTGCATTTCTCATATATATTATTTCACAATCCGGATCTAATTGTTTTACTCTTGCTGATTTACCTTCACTTGATCTACCATGTAAGAATACTGAAACATTACTTTCTACTGCTCCTCTTATTATATCTTCTTCTGATACTCCATCAAAATTGAAACCATAAGGATTTTGTTTTCTTACCGGTTCTTTTCCTTCTATACTTTGAGTTTGTTCTACTGATGTAGTTTGTGAATAAACTCTATCAGAAACTATTTCTTTTGAGAAACAATTATCCATAAATTGTTTTATATCAGTTCTATCAAAATCTCCTTTGTAATCTCTGCGATTTTTAAATTGTACTCCGGAAAAAATTAATTTCTTTGAAAGTGCTATATTTGCTCTTTCATCTACTAGCCAAGTTATTGGTTCAACACGAACCCAATATGCTTGACCTGTTTTTATTGTTCTACCATCAGACAAGACTTCTCCATCACAGTTTGAATCACCAACAAAACGGATATATTTACTTCCATTATATTCATATTCAGTATGAGTTCTTGCTCTAAAACTTGTATCAGTATCTTGGTATCTAACTGAATCTGTTGTATAATTTTTGCCTGTAGTTCTTAAACTTCTATTATTATACGCTCTTTCTAGTTCACGAGAATAATTTTCATCAACAATTGTTTGTGGATATTCGCCATATTCAATTTCCTTAATTCCATTGGCACCTCTCACTCCGTTCGAGGAGATTGATTGGATTGAAGAGTAAGGTAAAGCTGGGCGAGCCCCACCATGGCGTTCAGTAACACAGTCCCAACGTCTAAAACCAGCTTTGTTAACGACGAGCGCGTCATTATCCCCATCAGATGATTTTGTCCACCACCAACCAGTTCTATCTTTTCTAGTATTTCCTTCACTAGTATAATAATCTGATGAAACATAACCACCTAATAAAATAGAAAAATCAGTTATAGCACATTTTGTACCATATCTACTTATAATATCTAACTGATTATTTCCAAAGATTTGTTCTTCAGTTAAAAATGTAAAGTTATTCATATATAAATCACCATATATATCATAACATATTTTTAGCTTTTTTAACAGATTTCAAGGCAATTT
>CANQSO010000082.1 GCA_947626535.1 uncultured Bacilli bacterium
ACATGATTACCTAAGTTTTCTGTTCCACAGTTTTTAATAGCATTAAAAACTTTCCATTGTTCTTTAGACAAATTATGTTTTTTAATATATTCATTACCATAAGTTTGAAAGATACCTTGAACTGTAAAATTATTTTCCATAGTTAATTCCTTTAAGTTTATTAAAGTCATGAGCTAAATGAATATAAATAGATGTAGTAGAAATAGAGGTATGACCTAATAAATCTTTTAAAATAAAAGCATCTCCACCATTCATTAAATAATAAGTTGCAAAAGAATGTCTTAATGTATGGTACGAAATATTTTCATCTATTCTTAAATCATTTGCATAAGTAGTAAAATAATTTTCTATAGTATCAGCTGATATGTGTTCGTTACCTTTTGTTCCTTTAAATAAATATCCATTTTTTTCTTTCATATTTTTAGATTTATAATAGCTTTTTAATAATTTAATTACAATATCAGGTAAAATAGTATATCGTTCTTTATTACCTTTACCAATTACTTTTAATTTATGATTTTTTGAATCAATATTTTCAATTCTAATAGAAGCAGTTTCAAAAGCTCTTAAACCACAGCAAAAACCTAAAGCTAAAAAACATTTATGTTCTAAATTGTGTTCTTTGTTTATCATATTTAAAAAATTACTTTTATCCATGATAACTGGCAATTTTTTAGAAATTTTAGCTTTAGGCAAAAGATAATTATTAAATGTTATATTAAAGCAAACAGAATAAAAATACTTAATAGCAGCAAGATTAAAATTATAAGTTGAAGCTTTACAACAATTATTTAAATAATTCCTTTTTAAATAATCGATTATTTGTTTTTCTTTAAATTTAGAAATATCTTTTTTATTACTATAAAAGTTCAAAAAATGTTTAATTGAATAAATATAATTTCTAATAGTTACTTCACTTCTGCCTCCCATTCTTAAAGTTTCTTCACATTTTTCCAACCAATTCTTTTTATTTTTTCATTGTTCATAAAAAAATCTCCCTTCTTTTTTACCATTATGTCTAACTTTACATAATTACCAAAGAGAGAAATAAATCTTTAATTTTTTCAAAAAATGTGTATAATATTAAATGTGTTAGATTTATTTGTTTCTTTGGTGGAATCTATAATAATCTAACACTTTTAATTTTGCAAGAATTTTATATAAAATAAAGACTTTTCGTTAGAAATTTGTACAATTAAAAAATAGAATAAGAGGATAATATGATAAGTAAAGATAAAAATAAATTTATAATAGGAATTATGTTATTTATAATTATATTATTAATGCTTTATATTATTTTAAAAAATAATAATTTATCATATGCTTTTTATAGTGATAATGAATTATTAGATAAAATGCCTTCTAAAAATAATAGTGATAATCTTTTATTTGCATATGCTGAATGTGATAATGGAACAAGTATAGAGTGGGATAAAAATGAATGGGCACCTTTAGTTAAAAAATTAAATAAAAATAAAACTAAATGTCGTTTATATTTTAAAAAAATGTATGATGATAAACATATATATAATTTAACTAAAAATAATATTAATGGAACTTTTATGAATGGCGCATTAATAAAAGATGATAATGGTATAAAAGGTATTTATTTTGATGGTAAAGATGATTATGTCGATATTGATGATTTACCTAGTACAATAGATTGGAATAATGGTATAACTATTGAATTTAAAGCTAAATGGTTAAGTTTAAATTCATGGGCTAGAATCTTTGATTTTGGTAATGGAGAACAACAAGATAATATATTAATTGCTAATTATGGAATAGAAAATACGATAGTTTTTGATACTAAATATAATAATGATACTAGAAGAGTAATGGCTGAGAATCAAATTAATTTAAATGAAATAATAGATGTAAAAATAGAAGTAATTAAAAATGATAATGGATATCTTAATAATGTATATATAAATAATAGTTTATTAAAAAGTCAATTATCTGAAGTTAATGATTTTTTATATAATATTAATAGAACTGAAAATTTTTTAGGTAAATCTAATTGGATTGCAGATGGATATTTTAATGGTTATATATATTATTTTAAAATAAGTGATAAAAATAATAATCCTATATTATTATATGATTTAAACAATAATTAAGATTTAATTGTTGTTTTTTTATATAATTTAGAAGATGGATAAGGATTTCTAACATCAGTTAAACCAATTAAATAATCTATACTAACATTATAAAGTATTGATAATTTAGCTAGTAATTCTATAGGAATTGTTCTTATGCCTGTTTCATATCTAGAATATTGAACTTGACTTATATTTAAATAAATAGCTATATCTTTTTGGGTATAATCTTTATCTTTTCTAATCTCTTTTAATCTATCAATATATATCAAAAAAATCACCTAAAATTATTTAAACATACTTTAAAATGGCAAATTGACTTTATAACCAAACGGTTATATAATGTGGGTAATAGTATAGATAAAGTAAAAAAGGTTAAAGATAAAAATGAGGGAAAAAATGAAATTAGAAAAGTATGTTGATAAAAGTAAGAAAAAAAGAAAAATAATACTAATAAGTTTAGGAGTAATAGTCTTAATAAGTGTATCATTACTACTATACAAAACCTTTGCGTCTTTTACGGAAAGTGCCGAATTTCCAATAATGAATGGCAAAGTAGATTATTTTGGTAATAGTGATATTTATTTTGTGTTTTATAAAAATGGTCAATTAGTAGAAGAAATGCCGAAGAAAGATAATGCTGAAAATATTGGTTTTGATCATGCTGAATGTGAAAATGAGGCAAGTATTTTATGGAATGAAGAAGCATGGGCTCCATTGGTTAAAAATTTAAAAAAAGCTAAAACTAAATGTAGTTTATATTTTGAAAAGGTAAAATATTATGTATCTTCAAGTGGAAATGATAATGCTAATGGTGATAAAGGAACTCCTTTAAAAACTATAAAAGAAGCATATGATAAAATAGTAACAAGAGGGACAATAATTCTTTTAAATAATATAGAAGAAAATGAAGGAATTAAATTTAACACTAAAGGAAAGGAAATAACCATAACAAGTGAAGGTTCAACATATGAAATTGATAGAGGAACATCATTGACCGAAAAATCAATACTTGAAATAAGTAATAACAATAATGTAACTTTAACAAATATTATTTTTAATGGTTTAAGAATTGATTCTTCAAGAGCATTAATTAGTGTTAGT
This sequence comes from uncultured Bacilli bacterium, assembly GCA_947626535.1. Classification (GTDB taxonomy): domain Bacteria; phylum Bacillota_I; class Bacilli_A; order RF39; family UBA660; genus Ventrenecus. The sequence continues at coordinate 3,204 of CANQSO010000082.1, forward strand.
AATTCATCATTAACTTTAAATGAAGGAGCTATAATTGAAAATGGAATAAATACAAATAGATTATATCCTAATTGGGGTGGTGGAATTTTAGTCAATAATAATTCTACATTAATTATGAATGATGGAATAGTTCAAAATAATAAATGTGGAGAAGCAGGTGGAGGAATTGATTTATCCGATAGTGCATTTTATTTAAATGGTGGTGAAATTAAAAATAACGAAGCAATAAATGGTGCTGGTGTAGATATGTATCGTTATAATACATTAGAAATGAATGGTGGGACAATAACTGCAAACCATGCTACTAATTGTGGAGGTGGAATTCATCTTAATTCTAATAACTTTAATGGCTCTGTATTTAATTTTAATAGTGGAGAAATAACTAATAATATTGCCGATGCTAGAGGTGGTGGTTTAAAATATGCAATAAATAATGGTGAATCAACTTTAAATTTAAGAGGAACAAATTTTATAGGAAATACGGCAAATAGATTAGGTGGTGGTATAGATATTGAAAATAAGAGTATTCTTCGATTTGATCTTAGTGCAGGTCTTATAAAAGAAAACACCGCAACAAGTGATTCTGGTGGTGGATTAATGTTAAATACTACTAGTGATAATAATATTTATAATATAACAGGTGGTACAATTTCTGATAATAATGCTAAAGTTTCTGGTGGTGGGATAAAAAATTTATTTACATCATCAAATAATACTTTTAATATATCAAATGTTATTATAAGTGGTAATACAGCAGAAAGTAGTGGAGGAGTTTGTATTACGGCTTCATCAAGTGATTTTACTAATAATATAGTAAATTTCAAAAGTGGAGAAATAACTAGTAATACAGCTACAAATAATGGAGGAATTTTCGTTGAAAAAATAAAAGAATTTAATATGAGCGGAGGGAGCATTATTAATAATAAAAGTACCGAAGGTATAGGAGGAATAAACGTTTTAGACACAGTTGAAAGCTATAACAAAACAGGAGGAACAATAAGTGGAAATATTCCAACTGATGTAGGTGGAATAGCTACAAAATAAATTAAAAAAAAGACTCTATTATCATTGTCTACTTTAAGTTTACCTGAGCAAATATTTGCAAAAGTGGTCTAAAATAATCTTAATCTCTTGACTTAGGGGGGGGGGTAAAGTTATATAATTACCTAAGAATAGAGTGATAAAATGAAGCTAGAAAAGTATGTTGATAAAAGTAAGAAAAAAAGAAAAATAATACTAATAAGTTTAGGAGTAATAGTCTTAATAAGTGTATCATTACTACTATACAAAACCTTTGCGTCTTTTACGGAAAGTGCCGAATTTCCAATAATGAATGGTAAAGTAGATTATTTTGGTAATAGTGATATTTATTTTGTGTTTTATAAAGGTGACGATGAATTATTAGAAGAAATGCCCCAAAAAGGTAATGAAGAAAATTTAGTCTTTGACCATGGGGAATGTGATAATGGTGCAAGTATTGAATGGAACGAAAACGAATGGGCTCCACTTGTTAAAAATTTAAATTCACCTAAAACAAAATGCAGTTTGTATTTTGAAGAAAAACAATATCCGACAGCAGTAGAATATATTACTGAATTAGCTAAAACAGATACAACCAATTTAAAAACGGATACTACAGGTGATGCAAATATAAGATATGTAGGAGCAAATGAAACTGTAAATAACTATATCGATATAGGAGATAGAGATGGTGCTGGTAATCCAATCTTATGGCGAATCATCGGAGTAATGAATAACATAACTAATTTAGATAATGGAGGAAGGCAAGAAAGTTTAGTAAAAATAATAAGAGCAGATAGTATAGGAGATTATAGTTGGGATAGTAGTACATCGGGAATTAATGATGATTGGGGAGTAAATGAATGGAGCCAAGCAGATGTAATGAAACTATTAAATCCTAATACAGTATATAGTGGAACACCAGCAATCGGAGGAAGTTTATATTGGAATAGAGAAAGAGGAAGCTGTTATAGCGATTTAAAAGAAACAAATAAACCTTGTGATTTTACAAGTAGTGGAATAAGTGATGAAGCCAAAAATAAAATAGCAAAAGTAAGATGGAATACAGGGACATTTGCAACTAATGATAATACACAATGGACAGCAAGTGCAATATATGAAGCAGAAAGAGGAAGTCATAATGGAAAAGAACAATGTGCAAGTAATGGAGGAGGAACATCTTGTAATGATGGTGTGACAAGAACAACAACATGGGAAGGATATATAGGATTAATGTATCCAAGTGACTATGGATATGCCGTAGGAGGGAGTGTTAGAGAGACATGTTTAGGAAAAAGCATGTATGATAATAAGAGTGATAGTTGTAACACAAATGATTGGTTAATACCAAGTAGTGAATACTCTTGGACAATGACACCAACGCCGTATTCTTCTTATGCTAACCATGTGTTCCGTGTGCATTCGTCTGGCTTTGTAGACGGCAAACCTGTTGGCACTGCGAACGGGGTTCAGCCAGTCGTATATCTATCATCGTCAGTAAAAATAATAGACGGTAATGGCGAAAAAGGAACGCCATATAAAACTCAACTCGCCCACTTTGCACAATATTAAAATTTGCAAGCTTTTTTTGAACACTTTACAGTAAAATGTAAAATTAACTATCTAATAGTATTTATAGCATAGTAAGTAATAATATTTTGTGATATACTCTCACGTTTGACAGTTTTAAAAAGGCAAAAACTCTCAATGCCCCTATTTATGAGGGGTTGAGAGTTTTTTAAATGA
>CANQSO010000083.1 GCA_947626535.1 uncultured Bacilli bacterium
TAAATATTAATAGATTTTAATTAAACTATTATAAATTAAAATACACAAAAATGGAGCCTTTCGGCTCCTTCAGGGGGTTTGTCGATTCACTCTCATTTAAAGGTCGTGATCATGAATCAGCGTAGCGTTTATATCTACGCTATAAACAGATTAATATATTCTAAAGATTTTGTCAATTATTAAATTTTAATTCTTCAATAATTTTGACATAACTTGTCACTTTTAAATATTCTTCACTATCAATCCATTCTTTAACATCATCTAATGCTTTTAATAAGACATCATAATTTTTTCTTAAATCAGCAATTTTAAACGTCATATCGCCACTTTGTCTTTCCCCAAATAAATCACCTTCACCTCTAAATTCAAAGTCTTTTTCACTAATATAAAAACCATCATTACTTTCTTCTAAAACCTTTAAACGTTTGACATCTTCATTACATATCAAGTAACAATAACTTTGCATATCATTACGGCCAACACGACCTCTTAACTGATGAAGTGTAGCAAGTCCAAAGCGTTCAGCATTAAAGATAATCATCATCGTTGCTAATGGCACATCAACTCCTACTTCAATAACCGTAGTTGAAATTAATATTTTTGTTTGACCAGTTTTAAAATTATTCATAATTTCATCTTTTTCTTTAGCTTTTAACTTACCATGTAAAACTTCTGTTGGTACTTTACCATGAAAAGCTGAATCAAATTTTTCTTTTAGACTTAAAACGGTTTTTAAAGGCATATCTTCATTTTCCAATATCATTGGGGCCACAACATAAATTTGATGATTTAATTTTATTTCTTCTAAAACTTTATATAAAACATCTTTTAATTCACTTTCTTTTTTAACACATGTAATAATATCTTTTCTACCATTTGGTTTTTCTTTTATTATTGAAGTATCCATGTCACCATAAATAGTCAAAGCATAAGTTCTTGGAATAGGCGTTGCACTCATAAACAAAACATCTGGTTTAACACCTTTTTCTTGCAAAATATTTCTTTGATTGACACCAAAACGATGTTGTTCATCAGTAATAACAAAACCTAAATTAGCAAAACTTAAATTTTCATTTAAAATCGCATGAGTTCCAATTAAAATATCAACTTCATTATTGCTAACTTTTTTCATAATGTCATTTTTATTCTTCTTAGTCATACTTCCAATTAACAATTCAACTTTAAGGCCTAATTTTTCTAAAAGTTTTTTAATCGAATCATAATGTTGGGTTGCCAAAAGTTCTGTTGGAGCCATAAAAGCCCCTTGATAACCAGCTAGGAAGTTCGCATATAGTAAAACTGTGGCAACAATGGTTTTACCACTTCCAACATCACCTAATAATAATCTATTCATTCTTTTTTTAGAAGTAAAATCATCTAATCCTTCATTAATACTTTTTAACTGATCATTTGTTAATTTAAAAGGTAAATTATTTATAAAATCATTTATTAAATTCTTATCAATTTTTTTAATAATCGTTTCTTCATTAACTTTAATTTTCTTTAAATATTGAACTTTAAATAAGAATAAAAACAATTCTTCATATATTAATCGATTTCTAGCAATATTTAATAATTCTTCATTATTAGGTTGATGAACTACCCTCATAGCTTCATCTTTATTAATAAAATGATATTTTTCTAAGTATTTTTGAGGTATATAATCTTCTAAATCAAGAGCTTCTTTTAAACCTTCTTTAATTATTTTTTCTAAAACCGCATTTTTAATATTTTTAATACTATGATATACGGGAATAATTTGTTTTTCTAATAATTCGCCAAATTTCAAATTACTCGCGGTGAATAAGTTTTTATGAACATCATATTTACCAGTTGCAATTATTTTTTGTCCAATCTTTAAATTAGGTCTTAAATAAGCTCGATTATAAATAACTAAAGATATTAATTTACCATTAGTTATAACTTTCATTCTTAAAACATTTAAATTTTTTTTAATATATGCAACTCTACTAATATCACTTACAATGGCATTGATAATAACTGTATCATCACTAATTTTATTGTCTAAAACTGTAGGAATAAGAATTTGATAACGATATGGATAATATGTTAATAAGTCATCTAATGTATAAATATTTGCTTCATAAAATGATAAAAGTGTTTTATCTCCTACTCCTTTTAAATTTTGTAAATTCATATCATCAACCTCATTGTCTTTTCACTAATCTTAAATTATCTTTAAACTTTATAATATCTTCAAAATTAATAAATTCTAAAACATTATCTATTTCTACTCTATTACAAAAGAAAATTCTTCCCTTACCATCTAAATTACCAATTAAAAAACCAATATTATCTATTCTAATTTTATAAACAATATTATCATCTAAATAAAACGGTTCAATATTAAATTCTTTAGCATATTTAGCTATTTCATAATAAAGCAAATATAGATTTTCAGCATTATTACAATCCAATTCAGATCCTTTATTTCTAAATAATAAAAAGTAATCATCAGAAAAAATAGGATATTCATTAGTAAATTTAACAAGCCATTTTAAATAATCTAAATTATTAAATAAACTATCTTCTATTTCTTCTTTTAATACTTCATTCATTATAAAAACACCTACTAAAAGTATATCATGTAAATTATTCTATTTCATCAATTTTTTTAAGACAAAATGAAGAAGTTATTCCTGAACCAAAGGTAATTATAACATTATCTACTGTTGCTGATAGTTCAATATCTAAAGAGTCATCAGCATATAATTTAACAATAGTATTTATATTAAAACTAGTTATTTTTCCTACTTCAACATTTTTAGCAATAACAGTTTCAGGAATCATTACGCCATTTTGTCTAATCATAGAAGTTATTATAGCTTCTTTATTTGCACTGATGTTTAAAGAATAATTTAATTCATAAATTCCATCTTGTTCTAATTTAATGGTATTATCTATATTATTAATAACATTAATATTTTCCATTTCTTCTATTAACGGAACTTGATTCCATTGCCCAGCTCCTTTAGTATCCATCATATTAGTTAAATTATTATATTTTCCTCCATAAGCTGTGATATTTGATGGTCCAGTTGGTCCGGTGGGACCTATAGGTCCCTGAAGTCCTTGTTCGCCTTGAAGTCCTGGTATTCCTTGCGGCCCCATTTCGCCTTTTACTCCTTGCATACCTGGGATACCTTGCTCTCCTCGTGGTCCAATTGGGCCTGGAATACCTTGCGGTCCTGTTGGACCCATATTTCCTTCTGGTCCTTTAATTGTTCCAACATCAACCCACTTATTTTCATTATCAGACCACACATATAAATCATTATCAACTAAATATCCATCACCCATACTTCCTGTTGGATGTTCATCTAAAAGAGCACTTATATCATCATAAGAACCCATTATTGTTACACTTGTTCCAGCGGGGCCAGTTGGCCCTATCTCGCCAGTTGGACCCATTGGACCAGTGGGACCAATTATTCCTTGTAAACCTTGAATTCCTTGGGGTCCTGTTGGTCCAATTAAACCTACTTCACCAGGTATTCCTTGAGGTCCTGCAACACCTTGAGGCCCCGTGGGTCCGATCGGACCTATTGGACCCGTTGGTCCAATACTTAAATTAGAATTTACAACTTGACAACAGCAATTAGTAAATCCATATTTTTCTTTAGCACATCTTACTTTTTCTAAAGCTTTTTGATAATTATTATTCATAAAACCAAATCCTTCTATAATAGGATATGATAAACGTCCATCATATGTTAAAAATTCTAATATACATCTAAAAGTATCCATGATAAAATATCCTAGAAACAAACATTAATGAGGAGGAAAAATAATGAATTATTTAGGTAGTAAACAATTAGAAACAAAACGATTGTTATTAAAAACCCAAACTATGAATGAACAACAAAGACTATGGGAAATTTTAATGATTCCAGAAGTAAATAAATACTATTTAAATGTATCGACTAAATTAAGAGAAAAATTACTAGATTGGGATATTCAAGAAAAATTTTATAAAAAGGAAATGGAACATGCAAATGATAAAGATATATTTAAATGGAGTATTTTTTTAAAAGATACTGGAGAATGCATAGGAAGAATTTCTTGCCAAGAATCATATGATGAAAATTCATCTGTTAGAGAACCTAATATTAGAGATGTTGGATGGTACATTGACCCTTTTTATCAAGGAATAGGCTATGGAACAGAAGCTGCTATTGCAATGATTGATTATATGTTTAATGAAGTAGGAATTGAAAAAATCATTACCGGAGCAGCTATAATTAATAAACCATCATGGAAAATTATGGAAAGATTAGGATTTACAAGACAAGATAAAACCTTTATGGTTCAATATACATTTTTAGATGAATTAACCGAAGATTATTCATATATTCTTAATAAAGATGAATGGTTATCTTTGAAAAGAAAATTATAATATTTTATACATTCTTTTTTAAACTATAAATATAATAAATATTATCTATAATAATATAATAATCATTTTGATAATTAAATATATTAATATTATTATTTACGGCTATATTAATTAGATCTTTTAAATCAGTTAAATATATTATATTATCAACATTAATATTAGGTTTGTTTTGAATAGTTATAATTATATCTTGATAAGTTTTTAGAATATCCTCTTCATTATTTTTATTTAATAGAATTTTAAATATTACATAAATAGTGATTATAACTAAAATAATAAAAACTATTATTTTTTTTAGAACAATATTTTGTTTATTATTTTCTAAAAAAGCATTATCTTCATTCATAGTTATTTCGATAATATTTTCACTAATAGGAATAGTTAATAAAACATAAGAATTATCTTTGCCATTAATTTTTATGTTAAGTTTTACATCTAAATAGTTTTCAGTTTTAATATTATAATATTCTTGAAAAGATTTAACATAATTAACATAATATTGATAATCTAATTTATAAGTTTCATTTATCTTAATTTCTTTTTCATTTATATTGTTTACATTTTTAAAGTTAAAATCTTTAGTCCAAACTATTTTAGTGCCATTATCAGCATAACTTTTGATAGTAGCGGTAATATCATAAGAATATTTAATATTTTCATTAGTTTGTTTTTTTAAATAATAGTCAAAATAAATATCTATATTTTTAATTGAATTAGCAATATAGTAATTATTAGCTTCTAATTTATCATTTAAAAAATAATTATTAGGGTTTAAAGTAACTTCATAATATGTCTTATTTTTTAATTGATATATTTTATTTTTTGACATATTTTTATTAATATATATTACTCCTATTAAAAGAATAAAACTTAAAATAAATAATATTTTTATTTTTTTACTTTTTTCTTGCAATTTAATTCTCCTTCATAAATAATTCATTTAACCAAATAGAAGGATAGCCTAAATATTTGAGAGAAAATTGATAAACACCTTTGATATCTTCCTTTTTTACTTTTATATAATCTACATTATTATTGGCATCTCCCTTGGTAACATAATATTCGTGTATACTTAAAACACGGTGAACAATAATTTGGTTTTGATATTGAAAGACAATAATATCACCCGGCTTAATATTTTCTTCTTTTTTATAAATGACAACATCGCCTCTTTTAAAAATCGGATTCATACTATTTGATAAAATAGCTATAGGTTTATAGGCAAATAATCCAAGTGTAAAAAACACTAATAAAAGGGAGGTAATAATAATTAAAGGATAAGATACGATACTTAAATTAGTAAAATTGATTATAGTTTTTTTATTAAAAATAAAATATTTACCTCAATTCGCCTAAAGTGTTGCTCGAATAATGAAAAAGTAATATAATGAAATAGCAGAAAATGAAAAATGAA
>CANQSO010000084.1 GCA_947626535.1 uncultured Bacilli bacterium
GATTAAAAAATAAAAAAACTAGATAAAATCTAGGAAAAATTGAATATTAAATTAATAAAGTGTCAAACATGGGGGTAAAATTAAAGTAATTATTACTTGATAAAAGATTAAACAACATAAAATTAAGATGGCAAAGACACTAATAAAGTTATTTCTTCTTGGATATTTCATAAGAATCACCTAATATATTTTATGAATTAACTGTCAATTAAGTGTTTAGCTACTTGGCAAAGAAATGTAAATTAGTTTATAATATATATGGTGAGTATAATGGCAAAGAAAAAGAAAACAAGCAAAAGTGAAAAAAGTACTACGCAAGGTTTTAGTGTTGAATTAACTGGTTTAGTTTTAATCTTAATTGGGATTATTGGTTTTGGTTTTGGGCCAGTTGGGGCTTTATTAAAGAAATTTGCCATGTTTTTATTAGGAGAATGGTGGCCAGTAATTTTAATATTAGTATTAATTTTAGGATTAATGATGTTGTGTAAAAGAAAAATGCCTAATTTTATGAGTCAAAGAGCTATCGGGTTATATTTAATTATTATTGTTATTTTAATTATGAGTCATTTAAATTTTGTTAAAATGGTTGATAGTCCTGGTAAAATATTTGAAGAAACAATGCATAGTTATATGAATCGGATTGCTTCAATTGGCATGAACAATGCTGTTGCTAGTTCTGGTCAAACTTCGGTAACTATTGGTGGAGGCATTGTTGGTGCAGTCTTTAGTTTTGGCTGTGCATCTTTATTTGGACTTAATGGAACCTATATTGTTTTAGTTTTCTTATTAATTTTTGGAATTGTATTATTATTTAATGTTAATTTAAGTGAATTAGTAAGTAAATTTATTGCAACATTTAGATGGGCTAAAGAAAAAACTTTAGAGGATAATGATGATATTGAAGAAAGATCGAAAGCTTTAGAAAAACGTTTATTAGAACAAGAAGAGGAAGATGGCAAGAAAAATTATCTTGTAGATAGTGTTGAAGAAATTAAACCAAAGAAAGAAGAAGAAATTGTATCAGAAGAACCAAGGTTAATAATGCCTGATTTACCTAATGCTAATCCTAATGCTCCAACAGTAAATTTAAATTATAAATTACCGCCAATGAGTATTTTAGATGATCCAGAAAGGTCTAAAAAAATTAATTCTAATCAATTTTTGATTAATAATAAACAAAACTTAGAAAGAGTTTTAAATGATTTTCATATTATTGGTAAAGTTGTAGATGTTCATATGGGTCCTAGTGTTACCCAATTTGAACTTACGGTTCCAAGTGGCACGAAGGTTAGTAGAATTAGTTCTATTAATAAAGAAATTGCTTTAGCTTTGGCTGCTAAAGATGTACGAATAGAAGCTCCAATTCCTGGAAAGAATACGATTGGTATTGAAATACCTAATCAATCTATTGCTCCTGTAAAAATTAAAGAAATTTTAAGTAGTAAACAAATTTTAAATAATAAAAATGGTATTTGGGTAGCATTAGGAAAAGATATAATGGGTACTCCTATTGGGGCTGATTTAACTAGAATGCCACATTTACTAGTTGCCGGTTCTACTGGTTCTGGTAAATCTGTATGTATTAATAGTATAATTAATTCGATTTTAATGCGTTATCGTCCTGATGAAGTAAAATTATTATTAGTAGACCCTAAAAAGGTTGAACTATCAAATTATAATGGTGTTCCACATTTGATGTGTCCAGTTGTCAATGATCCAAAAAAGGCTAGTCTTGCTTTGCAAAAAATTGTTGCTGAAATGGATCGTCGATATAATGTTTTTGCTGATGATGGAGTTAAAAAAATTGATGATTATAATCAAATGATAGATAAAGAAAATGATGAAAATCCAGGTCTACACAAACCGCGAATGCCTTATATTGTTGCTATTATTGATGAACTTGCTGATTTAATGTTGGTTGCAAGTAAAGAAGTTGAAGAAAGCATTATGCGCATTACCCAACTGGCAAGAGCAGCAGGAATTCATTTAATTGTAGCTACCCAAAGACCATCAACAGACGTTATAACAGGAGTTGTAAAATCTAATATTCCATCGCGAATTAGCTTTGCAGTTGCATCTAATATTGATTCAAGAACGATTTTAGATAGTCCAGGTGCTGAAAAACTTTTAGGTAAAGGAGATATGCTTTATTTACCAATGGGTGAAAATCATCCTATTAGAATTCAAGGATGTTTTATATCTGATGATGAAATAAGAAGAGTTATTGATGCGGTTTGTAAAGAACAAGTTGCGCAGTATGATGAAACCTTAACAAAATTAAATGAAATGCCAATTAGTGAAATAAATAATAATGATGATTATGATGAACCAATGTATGATGAAATAGTTGAATTTGCAGTTCAAACTGGTAAAATAAGTGCTTCTTTAATTCAAAGAAGATTTAGATTTGGTTATAACAGGGCAGCTAGAGTTATTGATTTATTAGAAAAACGAGGAATAGTTGGACCTGCTAATGGTTCTAAACCACGAGATGTCTTAGTAAAAGATGGTAATAATGATGAAGAATAAACCATCTTTTTAAGTTGTAATTGCTTTTTTTTAGCTTTTAGGATATGATACTAGGCACAAGAAAGAGGGATTTTTAATGATTTTATTAGAAACAAGTGAATATAGTATAAGAGAAAATAAATTAGGTTTTATTGATTTATATGATAAAAATAATGAAAAAGTTAAAAGATTAGGACATAAAATATCTTTTAATTATGCTAAGAAATGCGATGATAATAATTTTGTTATTACTTTTTCAAAAATGAATTTTAAATTTGAACATTATAATATGAGTGAAAAAGGTTATTTAGTTACAGCATTTAATACTACTTCACCTTATCAAGCTTTTACAAAATTTTTTGAACTTAATGAAAATATTTTTGAAATAATTGCTTCTAATAAATATGGGATAAGTTATGTCTTATATAATTGGCAAACTAGAAATTATTATAAAGGGCAAAATGATTTACCAATCTTAAATGATGATGGCGAAATTATTGTTTCAAAAAAATTAAAGTATGATGATGAAATTAATGGATTATATTTTGATGATATACTTCATTATAGTTTAGATTTAAATAATTTTAAAATTAATAATGCATATAGTGAATTACAAAAAAGAAATATTGATTTTAAAAATAAAAATGCTAAAAATGTTATTAAAAGAGAATGCTTAATGAATATGCGAACTTTAGCTTTATTGCAAAAAGAAGGTTTATTAGATAATAATGAAATAAAAAGAAATTTGCTTTTAAAATAAGCATTTTTTGCTTTAAACAAAATTTTAATCATATATTTTTATAGGTGGTAAAATTGAATTTATCTGATTTACAAAGAAAAGATATTGTTAATATTTTAGATGGCAAACGTTTGGGTAGAATAGTAGATGCTGAAATAGATGAGGGAGGCACTATTATTCATTTTGTTATTGAACCTAAACGTTTTTTTAAATTATTTCATATTCGTGATGATGTTTTAATTACTTTTAAACAAATTAAAAAAATTGGCGAAGATGTTATTTTAGTTGAATTTAGTGTCAATGAGTTTTAAATTCTTGAATTTTACTAATAAGTTTGTTATGATGTATACAGATGAAGGAAACTTCATACAATGAAAAAGGATACATCTTGAAGTTTTTCAGATGTAATTCCCGTTTTAGTTTTGGAATAAGCATCCGATAATTCAACTTGTGTCGAAATCAGATGCTTTAATTTTTTAATTTAAAATTAGTAGTATTATTACTAAAATTACTAAGATTATTTCATTATGAAGAAAAAATTCTCTTTTCGTCATAGTAATAACCAACCTTCATTTTTTAATTTTAAAAAATAAAGGGAAAACATCTGATTAATTCTCAATGTATCCAATATCATTATAACAAACTGTTAATAACGTGTCAAACGTCTTGAATTTTAATAAAAAATTTGTTATGATGTATACAGATGAAGGAAACTTCATACAATAAAAAAGGATACATCATGAAATGTGCTTTATCAGATGTATTCCCATATTGATGGTAAAACATCTGAAATCAACAAATGTTGAAATCAGATGTTTTAATTTACTTTATTTTAAAAATTAAAATAAAGATTAATACGATAAATACTAAAATTAGTATATATAATAATAAAATAATTATATAATATGATAATTCTTTCTTGCTCATATTAATCACCACCTTTCATTTTTTAAATTTAAAAAATAAAAGGGGAAAAACATCTGATTATTATTTCACAATGTATCTAATATCATTATAACAAACTATTAATAACGTGTCAAAAATTATCATTAATTTTTAGAAAAGTTTTAAATAAATTGCATATTATGACAACTTTTTATATAATGGATATGGTGATTTGATGAAAAAAAGTGGTTTTTTACAAGGTGCTTTTATTGCCACAGCTAGTGTCATAATATGTAAAATTCTAGGTTTAATATATGTTATACCTTTTTATGATATTATTGGAAATCAAGGTGGAGCTTTATATAGTTATGCTTATGAGATATACTCAATATTTTTAAGTTTATCAACTGTTGGTATTCCAACAGCTATAAGTAAAATTATCAGTGAATATAATACTTTAAATTATCAACATTTAAAAGAACGTGCTTATAGAATGGGCTCTAAAATTCTTAGTATTTTAGGTATTATTTGCTTTTTAGCATTATTTATTTTTGCCCCTCAAATAGCTTATTTAATTAAGGGTGATTCTTTAGGTGGAAATAGTCTAGAAAGTATTACTTTAGTTATTAGAACAATTTCAACAGCTCTTTTAATTGTACCAATGTTAAGTGTTAATCGTGGTTATTTACAAGGTCATAAATTTATTATGCCTTCAGAAATATCTGCTGTTATTGAACAATTAGTAAGAGTAGTTATTATTGTTTTAGGTAGTTTTTTAGCTTTAAAAGTTTTTAATTTAGGATTAGATATTTCGGTTAGTATTGCGGTTTTAGGGGCTACTATTGGGGCTTTTATTTCTTATGTTTATTTAAAATATAAGATTAAAAAGAATAAAGATATTTTTAAAATTACGAAAAAAGAAAGTGTTGAAGAAAAAAAAGTTACAGCTAAAGCTTTATTTAAAAAGATTTTATTTTATGCTATTCCTTTTGTTTTAATTGATATTATTAAATCTTCTTATAGTATTGTTGATTTATTTACGATTGTTAAAACTTTAACTAATTTAGGTTATTCGGCTATTGATGCGGAAAATGTAATGGGGGTAATTTCAACTTGGGCTTCTAAATTAAATATGATTATTATCTCCATAAGTATTGGAATTACAGCTAGTTTAATTCCTCATATTATGCCAAGCTTTGTTAAAAAAGATTTTAAAGATGTTAGTAAAAAAGTTAATGAAGCAATGCAAATACTAGTTGTTTTAACAATTCCTATGACCATTGGTTTATCATTTTTATCTTATCCTGTTTGGAATGCTTTTTATGGTTATGATCAAATTGGCATTAGTTTATTTTCCGTTAATATTTTTATTGCTATTACTTTATCATTCCAATCAATTTTGGTTGATACATCTCAAATAATGAATAATACCAAATTATCTTTTGGTTCGCTATTTTTAGGCTTATTAGTTAAATTAATATTAAATGTGCCAATGATGCATTTATGTCAAGCAGTAGGTTTTGAAGCTTATTATGGCTCATCAATTGCTAGTATTATTTCTCAAGCCACAACAATTAGTTTCTTATTATGGCAATTACATCGTAAATATCATAT
>CANQSO010000085.1 GCA_947626535.1 uncultured Bacilli bacterium
TGTGGGTATCACCTTTCTAGGTAGGATTTCCACCTACTAAACTATTTGACCTAACACGGTCGCACCTCCTGTTTGTTGTCTGGTTAGTATCCATTAGGCATAAAACAACTTCTAATATTGAATAAATTAATACTTTCTTTTTATTATTATTTTTCATCTTTTTTCTACTTTCTATTTCCACCTTAACATTTTTTTAGAAAATAAACATAACCCAAAAATTTTTATTGTAAACTCTTATCCCAATTCGATTTCAATATTCATTGTTTTAACATCTATTATGGTATCTTTAGGGATATTTGTATTTTTTACTTTACCATAACCTTTTAAAGCATAATTTAAACCTATAAAATTACAGTATCTTATTATTTCATTAGTACTCCAATTAACTACATCAGGCATTTTTATTTCAGCACCATCCGTTTTAATAAAAATTTTACTAGTATCAACGGTTTTGGTATTTGCAGGTGGATACTGATTAATAACATTTTTACCATTACCAATAATAATTGCCGTAATGTTTTTCTTTTTTGTATCATCGTTCGTAAAATCAACTGTTGTATTAATATATTGAGGTATTTCAATTATTTTAGAATTATCTACATCATTTTTAGAATTAACTAAATTAGTTACTCTTGCTATATCATCTACCAAGGTTGAAACAGTTGTAGGAATATCTCCTCCTGTATTTCTTTTAGTTACAAAATAAATAATATATTTAGGATTTTCATAAGGAAACATACCTGCAAAACTTCTAACATAATCGTTATAACCGGTCATATATCCTCCTGTTTCACTTGCTATTTCAGCTGTTCCAGTTTTACCAATTAATTCTATTGTTTTAGGAGCATAAACTAGATTATAATCAAAACCATCATAAACAACTTTATGCATTAAATCACGCATTTTTTTAGCCGTTTCTTTAGATGTTACTTGACTTACTTCGGTTCTTTCGGCTTCAAAAGTAACATTACCATCTTGATCAACTATTTTACTTACAATTTGAGGTTTTAACATTACTCCATCATTCGCAATAATACTTAAACCTTGAAGCATTTGAATTGGAGTTACCATAATACCTTGTCCAAAACTAGCATTAGCAAGTTCTGATTCATAATAAAAATCAATTACTCCATCTTCTTCAGCAGGCAAGCTAATTCCCGTTTTTGAACCAAAACCACATAAATTATAAAAATCAGTTAACTTAGAAGCCCCAAGTTTTAAAGCTAGAGTTGCGGCCCCAACATTGGAGGAATAAGCATAAGCTGTATCAAAAGTAATCATGCCCCAACCAGGTTTATAAAAGTCATTTACTAAAGTTCCATCACTTAATTTCATTGAACCAGATAAAACTTTATCTTCACCATTATAGACACCATTTTCCATTGCTGCCATCCAATTAAACGTTTTCATGGTACTTCCTGGTTCATATTGATATCCTACTAAAGGATTTAAATAATTATCTAATCCTTCTAATGTATTAGGATTAAAACTGGGATTAGTTGCAGCTCCAAGAATATTACCATTATCGGCATCCATCACAGCAACTAAAGCCCAATCCATGGTATTTCCTTTTGAAAATGTAGCAATGGCATTCTCTAAAACATTTTGAATATCACTATTAATAGTTAAATAAATATCACTTCCAGATATAGCTTCACTTCTATTTTCAGGAGTATTAGCCATTTGATAACCATAAGCATCTTTTTGATACTCAACAAAACCATCAGTTCCTTTTAATTTATCATCAAAGTATCCTTCAACTCCAAGTTCACCTTTAATATTCCCATCTTCATCAGTTCTTGCATAACCTAAAATATAACTAGCCCATGAAGAATTAATATATTGCCTTTTTTTAGCAAGAGTTTGAAAAGAAATTCCTGGAAGTTCTAAGCTTTCAATTTTTCGTTTTTCTTCTTCACTTACTTTTCCCCAAGGTCCTAATTCGGCTTGATATAAATCTTGATTTAAATAACCAGTTAAATCAGATAAACAACTTTTTTTCTTCTCTTCATCACTTGCTAATACTTCGCATAGCTTATTTACGGTCATCTCTTTATCCACAACATGATGTGGTTCATTCATATCTGTTGTTCTTGAAGGCGATAAAAAGGCAATAATGTTATAAGAATTAGCATTTTTAGCTAAAGGATTTCCATCAACATCATATATTGTTCCCCTCTCAGCATAAATAGTCTCTTTTGCAGTATTACGACTATTAGCAAATTCCGTCAAATTAATTCCATCAACATTAGAACTAATTACCACATAAGAAAGTTTAGCAATGATAGCAATGAAAAAAAGACCGACTATAAGCATGGTCAGTTTAACATTTAAATGAATTTTTAAAATTCTTTTAAACTTTTTCACTATAATCCGTCCTATTCATTAATATTTTTAATATTAGTATTATTATAAGACAATCCTTGTTCATCTGCAACCTGTTGGATTTTATCTAAACTTGCTAATTCATCAATTTGCATACTCAAAGATTCATTCTTTCCTTCTTGATCTTCAATTTTATCTTTTAATTGTTCAACTGAAATATTAGTTTCAGATAAAACAGCCTTAGTTAAAACGGTACAAATAGGTAAAGTAACCAAAAGAAAGACAATCAAAATTGTTAAAATTCTTTCTCCTCTATAAATCTTATAAGTTTTAGTTTTTGGTTTTTTCATATTTCTTAAATCCTTTCTGCTATTCTTAATTTAGCGCTTTTACTTCGGCTATTTTCTTTTAATTCTTCTTCACTTGGTAAAATAACTTTTTTATTAATAATTTTTAATTTTGGTAAATATTCTTTAGGAATTTCTGGTAAACCTTTTACTAAAGAATCAACTTCACTATATTTTTTGAAAATATTTTTAACAATTTTATCTTCTTTAGAATGAAAAGATATAACCACAATTCTTCCTTGGGGTTTTAGAAGATTTATAGCATCTTCTAAAACTTGTTCTAAATGATTTAATTCATCATTTACTTCTATTCTAATCGCCTGAAATATTTTTCTTTCGGGATGATTATAATAAAAGTATTTAGAACCAACAGCATTTTTAATAACATCGACTAATTCTAAAGTTCTTAATATTTTTTTATCTTGTCTTTCTTGAACTATTTTTTTAGCAATTAAATTACTTTTACTTTCTTCACCATAATGATAAAAAATATTTTTTAATTCTTCATATGAATAATTATTAACTACATCTTTAGCATTTAATTTACTAGATAAATCCATTCTCATATCAAGTTCTTCATCTCTCATAAAACTAAAACCTCGATTTTCATCTAATTGAGGAGAAGATACTCCAAGATCAAATAAGATTCCATCTACTTCATTAATCCCAAATTCAGCTAATTTTTCTTTCATTAAGACATAATCACTATGAATTAATCTAAAGTTATCACCCACATCTTTTAAAATTTTATGGGAATAGTTGATGGCACTTAAGTCTTTGTCAAAGGCGAAAAGCATACCCTTTTTTATTCTTTTTAAAATTTCTTTTGAATCCCCTGCATAGCCTAAAGTGGCATCAACATATACTCCATCATCTTTAATAGCAAGTCCTTCGATCGACTCATTTTTTAAAACCGTATAATGTTTCATAATTTACTCCATAAATAAGTTTTCTGCTAAGTCACTTAATTTTTCTTCACTACTTGCTAAGAAGTTATTCCATGCATCTTTATCCCAAATCTCAATTCGATCATTGGCTCCAATAATAACACATTCTTTGGTTAAATTGGCATATTTGCATAAAATAGAGTTAATCATCGCTCTTCCTTGGCGATCAAATATGCAGTCGGTGGCTCCGGAAAAAAAGCTACGAATAAAATCACGAGCATCCTTTTTCGTAAATGGTAAGGTATTTAGTTTAGAAACAACATTGTTCCAATCATCTTTAGCATAAATGTATAAACATTTTTCTATACCTCGCGCTACTATAAATTCATTACCTAACTTCATGCGAAATTTAGTTGGGATTACAAGTCGGCCTTTTTCATCAATTGAATGATGATATTCACCCATAAACATCAGTATCCCCCACTTTCTCCCACAGTCTACCACTGCTCACCATAATAATACAAAAAAGCATAAAAAAAGTAAAGGCTCTAACACCTTTATTTTTTATATTTTTTAATTTTTGACACTCTCTTTACATTTATGTAAAATTTCTTTAGCAATATCACTTCCTGGATACTTTAAATATTCAGAATATATTTTAATAATATCGGGATTTTGATAGCTAAGTCGAAGTTTTTTAGAACTATCACGCGAATATAAACCTAAAGCTCTAGCTTCTTTAACTTTTAAGGCTGATTCTTCATTAGTTTTTGGTTGTCCTCCACCACCAACACAGCCACCTTCACAATTCATAACTTCAATAAAATGATAAGTCTTTTCTCTTTCTTTTAACTTTTCTAAAACTTTACTTAATTCTTTAATTTTATGAACTACTAAGACATTTATTTCTTCACCATCAATTAAAATACTTGCTTCTTTAACATTTTTTAAACCACGCACATCATTAAATTCAATATTTTCTAAATCTTTATTAGTTATCAGGTGGTAAGCGGTTCTTAAAGCTGCTTCACAAACTCCGCCACTAGCCCCAAAAATAACACCCGCACCACTTCCTTCACCAAATAAGGAGTCATATTCCAAGTCTTCTAAACTATTAAAACTAATACCTTCCATTTTAGCCCATTCGACTAATTCTGAGATTGTTATTACTTCATCAGTACCAAAGATTCCTTCTAATTTAATTTCCATTTTCTTAGCTGTACAAGGGGTAATAGCAACAGTTACGACATCTTCTTTATTTTTCTTAATTTTTGGTAAAAAATATTTTTCTATTACCGCACCTTGCATAGCAATTGGACTTTTACAAGTAGAAATAAATGGTTCAAGTTCGGGACATTCATTATGAGCATACTTTACCCAAGCCGGACAACAAGAACTAAACAAAGGCCCATCACTATTACTTTTTAAGCGATTAACTAATTCAGTAGCTTCTTCCATAATGGTAAGGTCAGCACCAAAAGTTGTATCAAAAACATACTTAAAACCTAATTTTTTTAATAAGGCAATTAACTTACCTTGCATAAAACTACCAGCTGGATATCCATAAAATTCCCCAATACTTACTCTCACTGCTGGAGATGTATAACATATTCCAATTTTATTTTTTAATAATTCTTTAACTTTAAGATAAGAATTTTTAGGTTTTAAAGCATTAGTTGGACAAGTAAGAACGCATTGTCCGCAAGAAAGACAACGAGATGTATCTTCTAAAAAATCTAAGCCACACATATTCTTACATGTATCACGACAAAGACCACAATCAATACATTTAGTATTATCACGCATAATACCAGGATTTTCTTCACTTACTTTAACCGCATGAAGAAAGATATTTTTTTGTTCATTAATTTCTTCATCAACTTCTTCAATAAAAGATTTAGGACTAAAACAAAAAGGACAAGAAGATACATCTTTATCCATAAAAATTGAATTACATATTTTACAACGATACTTCATTACTATCACCATCTAAAGAATATCAAAAAAATTAAATTCTAGCAATTTATATTAAAAATTTTTACAAATAAATCGTAATATAAAATAAAAAAGAATTTACATCTCTTTTGTAAACTCTTAAGCTCTTGATGAATATTTACCATCACTTGTTGAAATAATAATTTTTTCACCTTGATTAATAAA
>CANQSO010000086.1 GCA_947626535.1 uncultured Bacilli bacterium
CTTTTTTAGTTATTAAACTCAATAAAATTATTCTTTAATTTATTTTTTAATATTTCTATTGTTTTTTCATAATTATAATCAATTGTAATAAGTGGTAATGTACTTAAAACATATATTTTATTTTTTTCTTTTTTTAATGATAATTGGACATCTAATATTTTATTATGATCAATTATATGATTATTAGATTTTAAAAGTTTTTGAGCTTTATTATAATTATGCATGATTATATAACATAAATCTTTTTTCGAAATATAATTTTTACGTAAACATGTACTTTCATTAACTAATTTTTTATATTTTTTACCATTAATATTATTTAATGAAATAGTTCTACTATTATATTTGGGATCTGGTAAAGATAATAAATGATAATAAGCTTCAACCATAGGATAATTAATATAAAGTTTTCCAAGTTCAGTTTCATTATTAAAAATAGTTAATAACTGTTTTATTTTTTTATCAGAATATTTATGGTCTTGAGGTTCATAATCAAATATTAAATAGATTGCACTAAAAGCACTTTTAGACAAAGTATTATCTTCTATTTTTAAACCTTTTTCATTTCTTAAATAAGCAACTAAATCATCATATTCACCATTAATATACGCATCATATAATTCATAAATTGGATTTGAAAATGGCACTATCTCATAGTTTCCACCTATTAAGGATAATAAGCCATGACTTGCACTTCCTAAAATTCTAGGTTCATCTTTTTCACCTTCAACTATTAATAATATTTTACTTTTCAAATTCTCCTCCAAGCATCATTTTTTCTAAATTATGAGCTTGCCTAATAGTTTTTGAAGTGCTATCTGCTAAGCTTTTAATTTTTCCATTTTTTAATATTAAATAACAATCAGGTCGCATTAAATCATTTGTCATTAAAAATGTATTATGTGATGTTATAACAGTTTGAAATTCAGTTTTATTATTTAAATATTTAAGAACATATACTGATAATTCATAATGATAAAAAGCATCAAATTCATCTAAATATATAAAAGAAATATTTTTAGTTCTATTCATCCAGTAAAATAATAACCATAATGATTTAGTTCCTGTTGAAGCTACAATATCAAATCTAGCCGTATAATTTTTATATTTAACCCCTATTGTTTTTTTACCCATATCATTTATTTCACATAAATTATAATTCTGACCACAATCTTTTAAAAATTGTTCAAACGATTTTAATAATCTATTATTAATAATAAAGTCATTTATATTTTCATTATTTGACATAACTCCCATAAATTCATTTGTTTTTAAACTTCTAAACCATAACATATTATTAACAAATTCCATAAAAATTTTAATTCCACTATCTACAGGCCAATATAAAGTATTATTATAAATAAATTTTAAAACTGATACTTCTTTATTGGTTCTTTTAGAAATATCAATAGTTTGAGCTTCTTCTATATAATTATCAAATTTATTAGTTTTATAATTATATTTAAAAATTAATTTATCATCTTCATACAATTCTTCAGATATTAATTTTGCTTGAGAATCTTTTTGATATGTATAACATATCTCTTTATCATTAAAGACAAATTCATATTTAAATTCAACTATTTCATCTATGAAATCACCATTTAAATAATAAGCATATAAAAGATTATCCATACCATGATTATCAGTAAGATGAGTAGTTATATCCATTATTGCCGCGCCCAAATTACTTTTTCCAGAATTATTAGGACCATAAATTAACATTTTGTTTACTAAATTATTTTTAATTAAGTATTGGTTAAAACCATAATCTCTAATTTTAGAAAAATCTAAAACTATTTTTTCTTTAAAATTTTTAAAATTTTTCACGCTAAATTTTTTTAACATTAAATTCACCCCATATACATAATACCTCCTTTGTCATTTTTTTGCAACATAAATGTATTTTTTTTACACTATATATTATGTTCAAAAATTCTATTTTATAAAAAAAATGCTCCAAAAAATTTTCAAAAAAAAAGGAAATCGATACCTTAAAGGGTAATATATGGGTAGAAAGGGTGAATTAGATGAATATAATTGTTAGACAACGAGACATCAAAGATTGTGGTGTATGTTGTATCCAATCCTTAATCATTTATTATGGTGGTTATGTTTCCTTAGAGCGTTTGCGCCTAGATACTTATCAGGATACTAAAGGTATCACCGCGTATCATATTGTGGAAACTCTAAAAAAATATCAATTTAAATCTTTTGGTGAAAAAGTTAAAGAAAAAGATTTAAATAAAATTTTGTTACCATGTATTGTGCATTTTGAATATCCTAATGGTTTAACCCATTTTGTAGTTTTGTTAAAAGTTAATAATTCTAGTGTCGTTTTAATGGATCCTGCTAAAGGTAAAGTTACAATGAAGAAAAAAGAATTTTTATCTTTATGGACAAAAGTTGTTATTCATGCTTTACCAATATCTAAGATTCCTAACCTGCCTAAAGAAAAGAAAATGCTAACTATTTTTTATGAATATTTAAAAAATGAAAAAAAGTTAGTCATGCCAATTGTTTGGTTTAGTTTCTTATTTACATTATGTACAATCTTTTTAAGTTTCTTTTATAAGTTTTGTTTTGAAGAAATAACTAAATCTTATAGTTATAAACAATTTATAATTTTAGTTGGTTTTTATGCTTTCTTTACAATCTTAAAAATATTATTAGATAATATTAAAGAAAATTTTAAAATTCTTTTAAATAAGAATATGGAAGGTAAATTCTTATATGCTTTTTTAAAACATTTATTATATTTACCAGTAAGGCAATATAATTCTCATACTAAAGGAGAACTTTTAGCAAGAATTAAAGAAGCTGAAGGAATTGAAAATAGTTTTATTGAAATTGTTATTAGTTGTTTTGTTAATTTTACTTTAGCAATTATTACTTTTATTTTAATCTTTACTTTAAAACCAATATTTTCATATATCTTAATTATTGGTATTACTCTTTACTTTTTATTAGGTTATTTATTTGGTAAAAGTATTTATTTAAGAATATTAAAACAAATGGAAGAAAATGCTAATTGGAATACAGTTTTAACTGAGAGTTTAGAAATATTTACAAGTATGAAAAATTTAAATCAAACTAATTTTATTTTAGAAAGAGTTGAACAAAGTTTATATAATTATTTAAAAAGAGAATATGATAATAATCAAATATTTAGAAAACAAAATTTTTATAAAAAAATGGTTTTAGAGTTAATGTTATTAACGATTACAATTGTTGGTTTTTACTTTATTGGTCAAAATAAAATGAATATCTTTGAATTTATTTTAATTGAATCATTATTAAATCATTTTATTGAACCTTTAAGACAGATAATTGATTTAATACCTAGCTTTTATTATCTGAAAGGTTTATTTGGGAAGATTGGCGATTTTGAAAGTTTAAAAGAAGAAGCTTTAGATTATCCTCATGAATTTTTAAATGGTAGTATTGAGTGTAAAAATTTAACTTTCTCTTATGATGGATATCATGAAAATATTAAAGATGTTAATTTTAAGATTAAAAAAGGAAGTCATGTTTTATTATTAGGTGAAAGCGGTTGTGGAAAAAGTACTATTTGTAAAATTATTGACAGGCAATTAGATAATTTTGAAGGAAATATTACGATTAAGAAAGTCAATATTTTAGACTACTCTACGGCTACAATTAGAAATAATATTACTTATTTAAGTCAAAATGAATCTTTGATTAATGGCACGATTAAAGAAAATATTTTATTTGGTCGTGATATTAAAGAAAGTACTTTTAATGAAGTATGTGATATTTGTAATATTGAAGATATTGTTAAAAAAAGGGCTTTTCGTTTTAATGATTATATTAGAATTGATGATTGTAATTTATCTGGTGGAGAAAGACAAAGAATTTTACTAGCTAGAGCCCTACTTAATGAAACTCCTATCTATATGTTTGATGAAGCCTTAAGTGAAGTAAATAATGATTTAGAAATTAACATTATTGATAAGTTATTAGAATACTTAAAAAAGAAAACTGTTATTTATATAACCCACCGCCCAAATATAGAATGTTTTGATGAGGTGATTACAATTGGAAATTAGAAATTTTTATCAAGAAAACTTAAGAATGTTAATTAAGATTAAAGAAAAATTTTTATATTTTAAAAGTTTTCTATTATGTTTAATAGTTGTTTGTTTAATAATTAGTTTATTTTATCTTAAAATTCCTTTAAATATTAATTTAGAAGGTTCAGTTAAATGTAATAAAAAAGAATGTAATTTTACAGTTATTGCTACTTCTAATATTGAAAAATATAGTGATAATTTTAAAGAAATTACTTTTAATGAAAAAGATGAGATAAAAAAGATTAGTTATAGTGAACCTTATGTTTTAAATAATGTTTTAGTTAGTAATATGGTTATTACTGTTTCAAATAAAGAATTAAAAAATAATCAAATAGCAAAAGGTGTTATTACTGTCAAAGAAGATACTATTTTTTCATTGTTTTTGAGTTCTTTGAAAGGAGGTGATGCAAAATGATGAAAAATGATGAACTACTAGAAGTTAATGGTGGCGCGGTTCATTGGGCTGTTATTGCTGGGGGAATTGTCGCTGCGGTATCTTTTGTAGTAGGATTCTTTGACGGCTTAGTTAGACCTTTTAAATGCCGTTAGAAAAATGAAAAATTATGGAAAGGAGGTGATTTATTTGAAATTAAGTCATGATGAATTATATGAGATTAATGGTGGAGCTTTTTCTGCAGCTTTAGGTAATTTCATTATCGATGCCTACAATTTTGTTGTTGATTTAGGCCGTTATTTTGGAAGCGCTATATCTCATATGTTTAGAAAAACAAATTGTTAAAGAAGAAGGAAAACGGGCTACTTATTATTTTAGTAGCCCATTTTATTTTATGAAAAAAATTTTGAAAGGAGGGTTATTTGAAAAATTTTTTCAAACCATTATCAGATGATATATGTTTTAATTATATTTTTTCTAAAAGAGAATTTGCTGTTGATTTAATTAATGCTTTTTTTTATAAAGATTATGATTTAGAAAATCTTGATTTACAAGATGAAAGGATTTTACAACAAGAAAAGCATAAAGATATAGTCTTAGAATTTGAAGATACTATTTATAATATTGAATCCTATTCTACTTTTGGAACCTATAATATTCAAAAAAGTAAATTATTTAGTTTTAAAGTTTACGGTTCTCAAATAGATTGCAATGAATATATTACACCAAAGAAAGTTATTCAATTGAATATTTGTGAGAAAGTAAATATAAATACTGTAATTGATAAATATGAATTTATCAACCATCGAACAAATGATGCTGATATTTTAAAAGACGATTTTAATATTTATGTTGTAAATCTTGACAAAGTAAAAGATAAAGAATATAATGTAGGTGTAAATGATAAAGCTGTTAAATATTTAAAATTATTTAATGCTAAAAGTATCGATGAAATGAATGAAATAAGTAAAGGAGATGAAAAATTAATGGTAATGTCTGAAAGTTTAGCAAGATTTTTAAATGATGAAGAAACTCAAAGATTATTTGACCGCGAAAAATGGAAAGCTAAAGAAAACCAAGAAATTGGTGAAGAACGTTCTTTAAACACAGTTGCAGTAAATATGTTACGAGCTAATGAACCAGTTGAAAAAATAGAATCTTTTACTGGTCTATCAAATACG
>CANQSO010000087.1 GCA_947626535.1 uncultured Bacilli bacterium
TTTCTTTGGGGTAAGGGGAAGTCTGCCCTTTTTTACTTATTTTTATAAAATAAATTTCGTTTTTCTTTTCAGACTATAAACTACTATCATAATTATCAATTTTTAAAATTAACCAAGAAGATAAAACCTCAACAATTGTATCAATAATATTATTTTTATTAACCATCAAAATTAATCTTTTATAAACTTTTCCTAGATCATAATAAGATGGTATTATGGTATTTTTCCATCAAATTATATTTACCATTTTTAATATGACATTTATTTATCCATTCATCACATACTTGATTAATATCTTCACAATGATAAATATCTGCAAGTTCATAAATTTTAGCAATACCATCTTTAGTTAAATAATTAATTATATCTTTTTTGGTATTATTAGTTATCAAGCCAAACATTCAATGAAACTGCAAGTATAAAATAAATCATTTTCTCTAATCATTTTTCACCATCTTTGCTTCTATAAATTTAATACATTCTAAAGATTTTAAAGTACAAAAAGCAATTTGATGAGTTGGATGTTTAAATTTTGCTAATTCCTAAAAAGCTTCTCTTGTAATAACTCCATCAATTAAATCGGTAACATAATTATAAATTTGATCATCTGCCATAGTTCCAATTACAATATCATAATCATGTTTTTTTCCTAAACGACTATCTATTATAAAATCTAACCATTCTTCTGACATTAAAGTAAATTCTTTAATTTTTAAATTTTTGTTTTCATGATATTCATAAATATTTACAAAAGAAGTAGCATATTTTTTAGCCCATTTAATTGCTTGTTCTTCCAAAATAGTACAATAAAATCCTACCCCAAAATCTTTAGCATATTTTGTTTTCACAATTGTTGGTTTACTAACTTTACAATAACTACCATAATAAACAATTTGCATAATCCTCACCTTTAAAGTAACGAAATAAGTTGACAATTATTATGTCAACTAAACTTAAACTTCCATTCTTTTTTTACGATATTTTTTAGATAATAAATCTACTTTAGTCCCATTATCTAAAACAAAATAACCTTTTTTATAATTATATTCCATAATATGTTCCGTATTAGCAAGACAACAACGATGAGTTCTAATAAATCTACTATCTAATTTTTGAAATATATCATTTAAAGTACTAATAATTTTAAATTCAACATTTTTAGTATAAATAATTAATTTACGATCTTCTTTATCTCTCGTTATATATAATATATTTTTTAAATAAATTTCTAAATCAGCATTGCGTCCATTTATTTTTAACATTTTTTTATCAAACTTTTGAGAATAAATAGTTTGTAAATCTTTTTCTAAACGATTTTCCATATTATGAAATTTTTCAATAAAATCAAAAACATCTAAAATACACCTATGAACACTCTCAAACATCTTATCATGACAAGTTACAAAGATTATTTCACTATCCCAATCATTTTCTCTTATCATATGAGCAATATCAATCCCACTAATACTTCCTTCTAATTCAATATCCATAATATATACTTTTCTAAATGCATCATTATTTATTACTTTTTCTAATTCTTTATCATATTTAGTAAAATATCTAACATCTAAATCAGTATCATTAGCAAAAGCTAATTTCCTTAATACTTTTTTAATTTGATCTTGAACATTTTTCTCATCTTCGACAACAATAAATTGAACCATTATTTTCACTCCTACCATTAATTTTATATCACGTTTTTTAAAACAATGTCAAATAATTTTATTCTTCATTATTCTTAACATTAACTAAATCAGCAATTCCTCCAGCACTCATTGTAGCACTTAAACATAACACCATCGCCGTTAATAAATTAGGTTCTATTTTAAAAATAAAACAAATTAAACCACTAATAATTCCTATTAAAACATTTTGAATTGGGATATATTTATTAGGCATTGATTCCCAAATAATTTTATTAACAGCTCCTAAAACATAAGTAATAATCGCAATTATAACTAAATAAGTAATTTGCATATAAGTCCTTCTTTCTTTTATAGTTTATGTTTAATTAACTTTAACAACTATAATAAATAACTACTAGACACTTATAAACACTTTTTTATTTAAAATAATTTTAATTTTATGTTGAAAATGATATAATATTTCTATAATATGAAAGGGGCTATTAAAATGGCTAATGAAAAGAATGAAGTAATTAAAGATTTTGAAAGCGAAATTACTGACGTTAAAAGAAGAATTAAAGTTAAAGATGTAATTATTATTGTTGAAATTATTGTAATTGCTATTTTAGTTTTAACTGGTGTTGCGGTCTTTATTTGGATGTAAAAAAAGATTTTTTTCACAAAATCTTTTTTATATCCATTTAGCTATTATTATTTTTCTAGTTGTATTAAATAAATAATTATCAAAAATATTTAAAATATTTTCAACAATGGCTCTTAATATATCACCACAAGTTCTTTTAATTTTAATATTTACTATTTCATGTTTCATTTCTTTGCGAAATAAATAATCTTCAGTATATTTATTTAAAACATAATCTATTTCTTTAACCATTTTAATATCATGATTATTATTTAAATCAGCTTTAAAAATAAAATCACGATAGATAGTAATTAATTTATCGGTAATAACATCATTACCATTATATTTAAAATTAACAATATGATTAAAATTTGGACAATAATTTAAAACTTCTTTATTACTCATCTCTTTACCTTCTTCTATCTTAACTAAATAATACAATATTCGACAAAAAGTTGCAAGGAAAAAATGCTAAATGCTATAATATTTTTTAAGGAGGATACGTTATGACTACAATTAAAAGGAAAAAATTAAAACTTAAAAAAGGTGCTTATATATTACTAGTAAGTATTATTATCTTTATTATTACTTTAATTTTTGGTTTAAAATTTTATAAAGAATATAAATATAAACAAACTTATGAATATAAATTAACTACTATTGGTTATTCACTAGATGATGCCCAAAAAATTATTGATAAGGTTGGCGATGAAACAATCAATTATATTTTAAGTAATCCCAAAAATGATTTAATTATTGATTTTATTAATGAAAAATACTTTATTGAAAATAATTTAAATGATTATTTAGAATTTTATAAAAAACAAGAAGATGAAACTTTTACTGATATTGTGGCCATGGTTAATACCCATGCCAATAATAAATGGTATGAAGTTACTTTTGATACTGATATTAATTTAAATGAGAAAATGATTGTTAATAAGTTCTATGCTTTAAATAAAGAATATGCCCCAACTGATTTAAAAGATATTTCTCTAGACTATTCTTATGGAAATGAAGGAGACAATAAATTGCTTTCTTATGCTTATGATGAATTTATGAATTTATGGCAAGCTGCAAATGATGCAGGATTTTACTTAATGGTTACTTCCAGTTATCGTAATTATGAAGAACAAGAAAGTATTTACGAAGAAAGAAAAGCTGCTCAAGGCGAAAGAAAAGCTGATGAAACGGCAGCAAGACCAGGACATTCTGAACATCAAACAGGATTAGTTGTTGATATGACTAGTAAAACGGAACCAATTGAATCGGATTTTAAAGATAGTAAAGCCTATAATTGGTTAAAAGAAAATGCTTATAAATATGGTTTTATAGAACGTTACCCAGAAGATAAAACTTATATTACCGGTTATGCTCCAGAATCATGGCACTGGCGTTATGTAGGAAGTGATGCTGCCAAAGTAATTCATGATGAAAATATTACTTATGATGAATATTATGCTTATTATATAGAATATAAAAATAAGTAGTTACTTAATAAAACTACTTATATGAACTGTTGAAAAAGATGAGTTATCCATAATATTATTTAAAACATCAACGGTATCATCAATCATCACAAAATATTTATAATCTAAATTTTGATAATCTTTTTGAATGTTTTTAATAACATTCAATTTTTCTTTATCATTTAAAACAGAATATACATGGTCACCTAAAATTCCATAATTCTTAGCTAAAAAAGTTTTCTTTTGTTTTAATTCTTCATCATTCATAACTTTTGTTGCAACATAAACTCGCCTTAGATCTTTATTTTTTAAAAAATCTTGCATTGTTTTTATAGGTTCGACATTTTCATAATAATCATTTTCTAAAATCATTTTTGACCATAACTCATCATCATAATAATAATGATTATATTCACCATATTCAATTTTGGCAAGCACCCCATCAACATCAAAAATATAAACACTATTAGGATTTAAAAATAAATCTTTAATTTTACTTTCAACCATCATATCACCTAACCCTTTTTTATTTTTCTTAACTGTAAAACTTGTCCCTCAGTTAAACAATAATTTTTTTCTACATAATTATCAGTTTCTAAAATCTCTTGCTCTTCTCTTGGTATACTTTGAGTTCTATAGACTAATTCAATATTCTTCATTCTAAAATCAATAAAACTTTTATTATTTATATAATCAAGCAAACTCGAATAAATAGTCATATAATTTTTAATATCTTTCAGACAATTTTCATCTTTATTTAATTTTTCTCTATCACTTCTATTAGATTCTAACCATTTCAATGCTAATTTTTGATATTGTTTTCTAATTTCCACAATTTTATCATTTAATTCACTTGAAGATAAATTTGCTATTTCATCATAATTTATAATATCAATCCTGTTTTTAAAATATTCAGCTTCTTCTTTACTATCAAATTTTACAATCCCATCTTCTTTTAAATAAGTTGGCGTTTTAATAAAATCAAGCACGGGAAAATTTAACAAATCTTTGGCATTATTTTTAAATATTTTGTCGAGTAGATGATTTACATTCTTATCCATAAATTCCTCTCTTTCTAATTTTGGTAGAACTATCGCCCCTCACGGAACCGCAATGCTGTAATCTTAAGAAAAAAATTATAATTACATATTATATCTAATGTTAGTCGAATATTTATTTCTTCCACTAGTATAGAGCTCCCATAATAAAGTCAAAACCTAAATATTTAATATTATTTGGACTTGCTACTTTACTTTTTTCCACATTTACTTTTAGTCTTAGTTTGTTTTCAATATATCTAGTAACACTTTCATTACATGTTTGACTGCTTTTTCACTTCTTTTCTTTCTAATTTCATAATTAAGCAAAACATCTTTTATAGGACTATTATTTGTTACGTCAATTTTCCCTACTTATTTATTTTGACTTACTACTTAATTGATTTTTTGTGTACTTAAACACTATAAATTGTTCAGTCATTCCTTATATTCCTACAAGTACTATGACCTCGGCTGACTTTTCGACCGACTTTAACAAATGGTGTATGAAATTACTAGTACTTATTCGTTTGCAAGACCTTTCATGGTAAGACATTGAACTTTCCTTATTTGACCACTTACTTTACCACATAAAGTTACGGGTATTTTTTGGACTTTGGTTTATAAAGCAACCTTATCCGTTTATGTTGCCTTATAGCAAGTTCCTGTTCGTCGGTTCATGATTTTGTTTCATGCTTCCTTTAGCCCCAACCTTACGATTGATGCGTTGCGCTTCTCTAATACTTCGTCGATACCTATGCGTATAAGGGCTTTCACCCTCTAGCTAAATGTCATGCACGACAAACTTTTAAAACTCGAACTATAAAAGTCCGAGTTTAATATTTTTTCTGGTGTTCTTGGGGAGATTCGAACTCTCGACCGA
>CANQSO010000088.1 GCA_947626535.1 uncultured Bacilli bacterium
GATATAAAATCGTAAAAAAACAAGTATTTATAGTACTTGAATGTCATTTTTTATTAAACAAGTGTCAAAAACGGGAGACAAAAGAAAAGCTTAATTTCAAACAAAAATTAAACTTTTTTTATTTTATCAACTGTCAAACTCGGGATATGTATAGTTTTATATTATAAAGAAAAGTGTATTAACTGTAGCAAAAAGTGAAAAAAAGATTTATTATGAATTCTTTAGTAATTTTTTTAGTTTATGATATAATAATAATGTAATGAAAAAAATTAAGATTAGGAGCTATGTTATGGATAAACTAAATTTATTTCAAAAAAGAAAAATGGCAATAGAAGAATTAGTAGAATATGAATGTGAATTAAGAAAACTAAAATATAATAATGGCGAAAAATTAAAAGGAATAAATTTAAGGAAAAAAATTCATGGTCTAGTTAGTATGATTTTAAAAATAGACCAATTATTATCAAAAGAAAAAATAGTTATTATAAATGATAAACATAATACAGAAAGTAATCGTTCTAGAATATATGCTTGTACGCATATAGGAGGTAATGATATTCAAAGAACTTTTCAAGTCATAAAAGAACCAGCTTATTTAATGTTAGGCGATCCTGGTATTCTTTATAAAATGATAATTTATCAAGGATTAATAATGAATGGCGTAATTCCTTTAGAAACACCCGATAAAGAAGATCGAAAAATTGCTTATAATAGAGCTATAGAACTTTTAGAAAATAGTGGTAATTTATTAATTTATCCAGAAGGAGCTTGGAATGTAACACCTAATTTAGTTGTTATGAAATTATTTAATGGAACAGTAAGAATGGCTAAAGAAACTAATAGTGAGATTATACCTATTGCAATAGAACAGTATAATCAAACATTTTATTTTAATATAGGGGAAAATTATACAATAGATAAAGATACTTTAAAATCAGTTGAAGAATTAAGAGATGATTTAAGGGAAAAACTTGCTACTTTAAAATGGGAGATAATGGAAAGAGAACCATTTTTAAAGCAAGAAGAAATTACAGAAAATTATTTGCAAGAATTTCAGGAAAAAATAGTAAATCGTTGTAACTATGGTTATGGTTTTTCCTTACAAGATGCAATTAATGAAAGTTTTCACGATAAATCAGTTGTAGAAAAAGAAGAAGTTTATGACTTTTTAAATACATTAGAAATCGGAAAACATAATGCTTTCTTGATGAAAGATCAAATTGAATTACAAAGAAAAAAGAAATAAGAGGTTGATAAGGTATGGAAGCAGTAATTTTACCAATCATTGCAATTCTTATAAATATAACATTAATTATTCTTTTCTTTTCTAAGAAACACGTTATAAATAAAGAAACTAAATTGTATTCAATTATGTTAATTTTAAATGTTGTTTTTGTATTAATTGGATTGCTAACATTTGCTGTAGCAAAAATTACAAATAATTTATATTATGTTGGGATATTGCAAAAAATATATATGTTATTATTAATGATTCTAAATTATTTTTCTTTAAAATATTGTTTTACTATTGCCAAACCAACAATTAAAAATATTAATTTTATAAAAATAAGTATTTCCATTATAACTTTTATATCTATAATTTTATTACTCATTTTGCCTCTTAATGTTATTTTTGAGGGTAATTTATTAGATGGTAATGGCCCATCATATAATGTTGCTGTAATTTATTCTTTATTTACTTTTTTATTAATAGTTATTTTAACTATTTATTTAGAGTTTAAAAATAAAAATACGATTTTTAAAATTGTTCCATTTTTAATATTAATAATTTTATATGTAGTGGCTTTTATCTTAAGAACATATTATAAAGAATTAATTTTTGAGGGCTTCTTTTATGCTTATATATTATTTATTATGTATAATACAATTGAAAATCCTGATCTAAAAATGGTTAGACAATTAGAAATAGCTAATATCGAAGTAGAAAAAGCTAGTCGAGCAAAAAGTGAGTTTTTATCTAGTATGTCTCACGAAATAAGAACTCCTCTTAATGCTATTGTAGGATTTAGTAGTTTAATTAAAGAAGCAGATACTTTAGAGGAAGCTAAAGAAAATGCTAAAGATATTGTTTCTTCATCAGAAAAATTATTAACAATGATTAGCAATGTTTTAGATATAGCAAGAATAGATACTAATAAAAGTAAACTTAAAAATGTTAATTATAATTTTAATCAAGAATTAAATAATGTTATATATCTTTTTATTTCTAAATCGGAAGAAAAAGGAATATTATTACAAGATGAAATTGAAGAGTTACCTAAAACCTTAAATGGGGATATAGAAAGCATTAAAAGAATAGTAGCTAATTTATTAGATAATGCTATAAAATATACGGAAAAAGGAAGTATTCATCTAATAGTTAAAAAGAAAATAGAAAAAGATAATTGTAAAATTGTTATTACTATTTCTGATACAGGAGTAGGAATGTCTAAAAAAGTTTTAAATAATATTTTTGAAGAATTTAATAGAGAAGAAAAATATATGGATACATCGACATCGGGAATGGGATTAGGATTATCTATTTCTAAAAAATTATTAGATATGATGGGTGGAAAAATAGAATGTGAGTCAAGCATTGGAAAAGGAACAACATTTACTATCTATTTAACTCAAAAAATTGTAGAGGAGTAAGTATGAAGATATTAGTAGTAGATGATAGTGCAATTAATTTAAAAGTAGCTACTAAAATATTGGAAAAAGAAGGATATGAAGTAGATAATGCTTTAAGTGGTTTTGAATGCTTAAAAATGGTTAAAGAAAAAAATTATGATTTAATTTTTATGGATATTATGATGCCAGAAATGGACGGAGTAGAAACATTTAAAAGATTAAAACAAATTGATGGCTTTAAAACGCCAGTTATTACTTTAACAGCAGATGTTGAATTAGATAGTGAAGAAAAATATTTAAACTTAGGATTTACTGCTTATTTAGAAAAACCAATAAATATAGAAAAGCTAAGAGAAATTATTAGTAAAATAAAAAATTAAATTTTTAAAAGAAGAAGAAATATTGTTGATGAAAATATATCTTTAGATAAGAATTATAAGGTAGTTAGTGTTAAAATTGACTACTTTTTGATTTTAATATATTTAGTTAAAAAATTACATTTGAAGTAATAAAAAAGTTATTAAATTCATGATACAATATTTAGTAAGAAAAATAGTAATTTGTAAAGGAGGTTCACAATGAAAGACTCTCTTGATAGTATTAGAAAACCTAATAAAGATATAAAAATATCTAAAAAGATTATATATAGTTTATTAATACTATTATTAGGTATAATTTTAGGTGTGTTTTCCAAATGGTTAGATAACCTTCTTATCAATGATGAAATATGGTGGCAACATATACTAGGATTATTAGATTTAAGAAATATCTTTTCTTATGTTGGAATATGGATATTTTTAGCAATCACTATTTCTGTTTTTAGCAAAACACCATTAAGAGCAAGTTTGAATGTATTTTTATTTTTTGTAGGTAGGACATTAAGTTATCATTTATATACAATTAGGTTTAGTGGTTTTAATCCAAAAAGCTATATGCTGATTTGGTATGGAATAACAGCTATAAGTCCAATACTTGCATTTATTTGTTGGTATGCAAAAAGTAAAAATAAAATAGCAATTTTATTTTGTAGTTTAATATTTTGTGTAATGTTTAGATTATGTTTTAGTATTGGAATATGGTATTTTTATTTAAAGAGTATAATAGATTTTATTATTTTTATAGGAACAATTTTAGTATTAAATGTAAAACCTAAAAATACTATTTATAGTCTAATTATAGGTTTTGCTTTGGTATTTTTATCTTGTGCAATATTATAATATAAATTACAATTTATATGAGCAAGATTATCAAATAAAATTGATAGTCTTTTTTTTATATTGACAACCGTGTATAATCTGTATATAATCAATATATACAGAGAGGTTAGTTATGGAAATTATAATAAGTAATTCAAATGGTGTTCCTATATATGAACAAATTAAAGAACAAATAAAAGTTAAAATAGTTTCTAATGAATTAAAAGAAAATGAGTTATTACCTTCTATAAGAACTTTAGCAAAAGACCTTCGTTGCAGTGTTATTACAACTAAAAATGCTTATGAAGAATTAGTAAAAGAAGGTTATGTAAAAAATGTTCCATCTAAAGGTTTTTATATTGCTAAAGTAAATAAAGATGTTCTATTAGAAGAACAATTAAATAAGATCGAAGAATTTATGGATAAGGCAGTTGCTATTGCCAAAATGAATAACATAAACAAGAAAACATTAAATGAGATGTTAAATATATTGTATGAGGAGGATAAATAAAAAATGGAAAATATTTTAGAAATTAAAAATCTTTGTAAAAAATATGATAACTTTGAACTTAAAAATATAACATTTAATTTACCGAAAGGCATGATAATGGGTTTAATTGGTGAAAATGGAGCAGGTAAGACTACGACTATCAAAGCAATCCTAGATATTATTAAATCTTATAGTGGTGAAATTAAAATATTTGGCTTAGATAATCGTCAAGATGAAAGAAAAATCAAAGAAGATATTGGAGTCGTTTTAGATGATATGTTCTTTCCTGAAATTCTTACCCCTAATGATATAAATAATACAATGCAAGGTATTTATAAAAATTGGGATACTAAAATGTTTAATGATTATTTAAAAGAATTTTCTCTATTACCTAATAAACAAATTAAAACTTTTTCAAAAGGTATGAGAAAAAAACTAGAAATAGCAACCTCCTTATCACATCATCCCAAACTTTTAATATTAGATGAACCGACTAGTGGACTTGATCCAGTAGCTAGAAGAGAAGTCATTCAAATATTTCAAAATATATTAGAAAAAGATGAGTGTTCTATTTTACTTTCTAGTCATATTACTACTGATTTAGAGCATATTGCTGATTATATAACTTTTATCAATAACGGTGAGATAGTTTTATCTAAAACTACTGATGAATTATTAGATAAATACGGAATAGTAAAATGTAGTGAAAAAGAATTTAAGAGTATTTCTAAAGATGATTATATTAAGTATAAAAAATCAAAATATGAATATGAAGTATTAGTTCCTAACAAAAAAGAATTTAAAACTAAATATAATATTGCTATAATTGATAAAATAACTTTAGATGACCTTATGTTTTTAATGATTAAGGGGGAAGAGTAATGATCGGATTTATAAAAAAAGATTTAGCTATGATAAAAAGTAATTTGAAATTGCTAGGAATATTGATTGTTGTATATGCTATAATGGGTTTAATGGGAAAAATGGATATATCCTTTATTATTCCATTTATGTGTGTAATGATCATGATTTCAACATTTAGTTATGATAATTATAATAAATGGGATGCTTATTCTATATCATTACCTAATGGAAGAACCAATAGTGTAAAATCTAAATATATAACAACAATTTTAATGACCCTTATAGTCTCAATAATCACAGTTATTTTAGCTTTTATTATTTCTTATGTTAATAACACAGTTATTAATTATGAACAAATATTAGCAACAATGTTTGGTACAGTATTTGGTACTCTATTAGTTTTAACTGTTATGTATCCAATTATTTATAAATTTGGCGTTGAAAAAGCAAGAATTGGCATCTTT
>CANQSO010000089.1 GCA_947626535.1 uncultured Bacilli bacterium
TAATAATGTTATATTTCTTATTATTTTTTTTTTTTCCATATATAAAGACACCTCTATCTTTACATATATATTAACACTTTACCCCCCCCCCTAAGTCAAGTTGAGGTTATTACTTTGAACCACAATTTACTTATAAAAAAAGTAACTATTAAACTAATTATTTAATAGTTACTTAACATATTTTTATTCATCAATTTCAATATACTTTTTATTAGCTTTAGGATTTTCTTTAACTTTTGGAACATTAATCTTTAGAATACCATTTTTGAAAGATGCTTTAATTTCATCTTCAGTAATGTTATCCCCAACATAAAAACTTCTTCTATACTCTCCTTCAAAACGTTCCCTACGAAGATATTTTCCTTTTTCATTTTCTTCTTTATCACTAGTTGTCTTAGCACTTATTTCTAAATAACCATTTTCAATTGATATATTGATATTATCTTTACTAAATCCTGGTAAATCAACAATCAATTCATAATTGTTTTCATGCTCCTTAATATCAGTTTTCATACATTTACTTTCTACTGCTGGAAAATCTTCAAAAAAGTCATCAAATAAATCCCAGTTCTTTCTTCTTGGTACTAACATCATATTTCATCGTCTTCCTTTCTTTATGTGTTGGCCCATAACAGGTAGCACATTAATACAATCTAATACCATAAGGCTTTCACCTTACAAGAATCATTCTAAAACAAAAATTAGCACTTGTCAATAACAAGTGCTAAAATTTTACATATTTTTTAAATCTTTTTAAAATAATTTTTATTTCTTAATAAAATATGAAATCCTAAAATAATAGATATTATTAATAAGGCTAAAGGAAGTTCATTTCCTGTTTGTGGATTTTCTACTACTCCACAACTTTCATAATAAGCTTCTTTACTTACACTATTACCATTTTTATCAAAATATAAACCATCTTTTTCACTACATTTCTCACCAACTTTATTTATTATCCCTAATTGTTCATTTGTTCCTTTAGCAATAATAAAATTTATCGTATAATCATCTTCTATTGTAGCTTTAGCAAATACTGGCTCAAATTTATTAAGCTCTTTATCAATATAATTATTTTTATAACCATATTCTAATTGTGTTTTTAAGTAATTTTGTAGTTCTTCTTTATTTGGCAAAGTATCTCCAATAATATCTTCTTCAATTTTAACATTTAATTTTAAATTATCATCAATTCTTTTTTTAGCTTGTTCAAGATAACTTTTTTTATCTTCTTTTGTATCACTAGGAATATATACAACTTCATAAGAATAAAGTTTTAAAATTTTATCATTTTTATCCATTGTTTCATGTTCATTAGGCTCTAAAACTTTATATAATATATTGTCATACATTATCATAATAATACTACAAGCTTTTTCCACAGTTGGATTTAAATAGTCCCCTTCATCATAATAGCATCCTTTATTTGCTATTTCTTCTTTATAAGTAATATGTTCTTCTTTAACATTTTCTAAATTAGGAATATATAAATTTTTATAATTTTCAATTTTATAATTCACATAATCTAAATCAGTAAGAATAGTTTTATTTACTTTATTTAAATATTCATTAACTTTCTTCTCATATTCATTATTAAACTCTGCCCATTTTAAATTCAATTCTTTTGTAACTTCAACAGTTTCACTTTTATAAATAAATGTAGCTTTACTATAATCTTCACTTATAACATTTTTTTGATCCTCTATTTTTAAATTAAAAATATTACCATTGATTTCAAAAGGAAGTAATTGATTTTCAACAAAATTACTATATTCTTTATTATTATTTTCATAATTAGAAATATAGTCTTTAGGTGAAATAGCATTAACATTATAAGTATCATTTGGAAATTTTTCACTTAGTAATCTTTCTAATTCTTCTTTTGTTTCAGCATGAACATTTCCTATAACCATTAAACAACTAACTAATAAAAATAATACTAATATTTTCTTTTTCATAACTTTATTTCTCCTTAAATATTTTCAAAATAAGTTTTTCTTTTAACAATTAAACTTATTCCCATTATTCCAAATATTCCAAGAATAATTACTGGTATCATTAATCCTGTTTGTGGATTTTCTACTACTCCACAACTTTCATAATAAGCTTCCCTACTTACACTATTACCATTTTTATCAAAATATAAACCATCTTTTTCGCTACATTTTTCTCCTGTAACAGTTTCTTCTTTTTCATTAGTTTCAATTAAATTATCTAAATTAAACTTAGTTAAATCTATTTTTAAATTAGATACTCCACTTACATCTCCTACAACAGTTACCGCACTATCATCATTTTCTGTATGAATATTTTTTTCAGTAAATTCTATACCATTATTTTCTAAAGTAACTTTTTTAGTATAAATATCTGTTAATGCTTGTTCTATTTCTTCTTCACTATATTTATTTAATGTTGCAATTGATTTTAATAACAATTCTGAATACAAATTTGAAACAATCATTTCAATCATTTGTTTTTCAGCATCTTCATTAGAACTTAAATCATAAGTTATTAAATTATTACTATATTTAAATACTACTTTAGTAGAAACTTCATTTTTAGAACAAGTTATATCAATTTCACTTTCCGTATTATTTAATTTGCATTCTAAATCAAGAGCATTTTCATAACTATCAAAATCTTTCTTAAACTGCGCTACTACTTCACTAAATTCTAAATATACTGCATGATCTTTTTTCTCACCTATATTAAATTTATTTATATCAAGATTAAATGATTTAGTAAAGAAAACAGTTAGACTTCCACTTTCTGATTCTTGAGCAGTTTTAGTATATTTTAATAAATTAAACTCTATTCCATTTTTATTTAAAGTAAATGATTTTGTTTTTTCTTCTGTTAAAGTATTTTGCATTTGTTTTTCACTATAACCATTTAAATCGCCAATAGTAAAATACATTAAATTAGCAAGCATTGAATTAATTAAATATTTAGATTCATCTATTTCATTCTTTAATTCATCATTATTTTCATAGGTTAGCTTTCCATCTTTATAATTAAATATAACATCCATCTCAGTTAATTCTTCAACTTCTAATTCACTTAAATCAAAATGAGTAGTAATACTATTATCTGTATTTGTAATCTTTATCTTATCAAAATTATCTTTAAGCATTTCATTATTTAAAACTTTTTCTTTATAACTTTCAACAACTTTATTAAAAGTTAAAGCTTTGACATTTCCTTTAAACATTAAACAACTAATTAATAAAAATAATACTAATATTTTCTTTTTCATAACTTTATTTCCCCTTAAATATTTTCAAAATAAGTTTTTCTTTTAACAATTAAACTTAACCCCATTATTCCAAATATTCCAAGTATAATTATCGGTATCATTAATCCAGTCTTTGGATTTTCTACTACTCCACAACTTTCAAAATAAGCTTCTTTACTTACACTATTACCATTTTTATCAAAATATAACCCATCTTTTTCACTACATTTTAATACTGGAGCTTCACCATTTTTAATTGCAAATTTCTTTACTAATAAAATTTGCCCGGGATTTTTTTGATAAACATAAACATCTTCTTCTGTTACTTCTATTCCGACATATTCATTAATATATGCTGGTTCAAAAATCTTATTAATATATATTTTATTTGCAACATTTTCAACTTTGTCATCACCTATATAAATAATTGCATTATCTTCATCAATATAATAATCATCACTCTTAAGATTTATCATAATAAAATTAAATTTTGTAGCAATCACAAATTCTCCATCAAATTTTATTTTTTGAATTTCTCCATCTAGACTTAATGTATATTCTTTAATACCATTTTCAAATAAATATCCACCAAAATAATCACCAATTTTAAGCTTATGT
The DNA here is from genome assembly GCA_947626535.1 of uncultured Bacilli bacterium. Lineage (GTDB taxonomy): Bacteria > Bacillota_I > Bacilli_A > RF39 > UBA660 > Ventrenecus. The sequence goes on from CANQSO010000089.1 coordinate 3,854, forward strand.
TCACCTACATCAGTAGCATTTTTATCATCAATAACTGGTTCAGATGATTTATATTTAACTTTAAGACTACTATTACCATCATATGCTATTCTTTTTAATTCTTCTTTTAAATCTTTTTCTTCATTATCTTTAACATATAAAACACTATCAAGACTTCTTAGTACATATAATTTAGTTAAGCTCGTTAATTTTGCTACATCAATTTTACCTAAATCATCTTTATTAATATATAATTCTTTTAATTTAGTATTTTTTGTTAAATCAACTTTTATATTTGAATCAGTTATATTTAATGTTTCTAATTCAGTATTTTTTTCAGTATTAAGTGTTTCTAAAGAAGTTTGAGATACAATAAGTTTTTTTAAAACAACATTACTTTGTAAATCTAAACTACTTATTGATGTTGTTGATAAGTCTAATTCTTCTAATAAAGTATTAGCTGTTAAACTTATTTCTTTTAAACCACTTCCATAAATAGTTAATTTTTTTAATTTTGTATTACTACTTAAATTTATTCCACTAAATTTATCATTAACTTTAATTTTTAATTCTTCAAGATTAGTTAATTTTTCTATCCCTTTTGTACTTGTTAAAAATCCTTCACAATTTAATACTTTAATTCCACTTAATTGTTCAGCAGTTAAACTTTCTTCTTGATTTGCAGCCTGTAAAACACATCCATGAAATACTTCATCATCAAATCCTTCTGTTAAAGCTTTAACATTTCCTATAAACATTAAACTACATACTATCATTAATAATACTTTTTTCATTCTAATTTTCCTTCCTCTATTATATAAATACTATAACATATCTTAAACTCAAAAAAAAGATCATATAAACTTAATATCTTCTAATTTATACCATCCTTCGACAATTTCTTCACATAAACCATTTACCCCTATTATTTGATAATCACTTAAATTATTTAATTCTTCTTCATTATTAATTACTATTTTTCTATCTCCATTACTTACTAATAAAGAACAAACCTTTCTTGGAATATTTGGATTATAATAACAACATGTTGAAATATCTAAATCTTCATCAATATATAATTTAGTATACAAACTAATCATAAAAGTATCTTTAAAATAATTATGATTATTTACTTTAATCGGATTATATTCAAAATAAGGTACTATTTTAGTAACTAAATCTTTACCTTTAATTAATTTTTTATCAGTTTTAAAAATATTTTGAAATAAATTATTTATTTGAATTTCAATTTTTTCTTTAATTTTAAGATCAGTATCTTGTCTACATATATAATTATATTTTGTTAAAAATTGAATTAAATTTTTTAAACTTGCTTTTTCACTATCAGTTAAAATAATATTTTGTTTTTTTAAATTAGCAATAAATTTTCCTAATCTAATTAACCAAAAAATTAAATTTAATTTTTCACTTTTCCATTTTTCATATTCTTCTTTAATTTGTTTATCAAATTCAATTTTAGTTTCAATTTTTAATTGTAAAAAATGAATTTCTTCTATTTTCATTATTATTTTAGAATATTCACTAACTATATCATTTAAATTTAAGGCTAATTCTTCTAATTCTTTAGTTTTAATATAAAGTTCTTTCATAACTAACACCTTTTATTCTTTCTTACAAAAGTATAACATAAAACTTAAAATAAAAAAACCGCATTTGCAGTTTTCTTATTTTAAACGCATTCGATATATGTATCAGATAAGCATCGTAATGC
>CANQSO010000090.1 GCA_947626535.1 uncultured Bacilli bacterium
TTTATTCCCCATATATTTTAATAATTTACAAAAAGTATTTATATAAATATTTATTTTTTATAACTTTCTTATTAAAGAAGGTGTTTTTTCTTCATTAATAACATTTTGTTCTTCTGTATATGATAGTGATTCTACATTTTGTTCATATTTTTCAATTTGACTATTTTGAGAATTATCTAAGGTTGTTAATTTGCAAAATTCTTGTTCTAAACGTATTCTAAGTTCACGTAATTCAGCCATTTTAAGTCTTAAATAATAGTGATAGTCTACTGTATATTTTTTTTGTTCTTTACTATATTCTGGCAATTTACTATCACCAAGTTCATCATTAAGTTTATTAAATACATCTAAATTATCTTTAATCTCTTTAATAGAATATATTGCAAATGATAACGCTCCAATTATAAAAGGTGCAGCCACTTCAAGAACATTATTTATTTTTCCATTATAATCTCTAGAAATAAGATGTATATTACATATTGCATATAAACCAAGACCACCAAACATACTAGATATAAACGCATCACTTTTTGCATTTCTAAACTTATTAAAGTTTGATGTTAAAATTTCTTTAGTTAATGTTTCATTTATTTCTTTTTGTTTTTTTTCAATATTTTCTTTTATCTTTTGAATATTATTTTTTACTTCAACTTCATTAATATTTTTTTCAATCACAATACAATCATTTAATAGTTTTTCTTCTATTAAAAATTTTTGAACATTTAGATCATCATTTAAAAGTTCAAGTTTATCTTTTTCTATTTCATATCTTGTCAATTCTTCTATTCTTTGCTTATATGTTTTTGAATTTGAAATTTTTTTCATTTCTTCATTTGCTTTTTTAAATGTTAACTTCTCTCCAGCTATTCCAATTAATATAGGCACACTAATATTTAATGCTTGAAGTAAATTTAATGGAAGTGCATCAATGTTAATTAAATTAGGCAGCAATATTACATTAACAGTACAAGGAATTGATACCCATGTTAAGAAACTATTTAATTTTTTATTAATACTATTTAAATTTAAAATATTTATTTTCTTATTTAACATATCGATTTTTGAAGAATTATGTTCATATTTTTCAATTAGCATCTTCTTAATATTTTTTAAATCTTGTTTATTCATTCTTAAAACCTCCAAAGATATCTATTATTATACAAATATATTATTAAATTTCAATATAGTTTTTACATAAATTTACGTTTTTTTTGATTTATACGATTTAGAGTTAAAATTATATTCTTCTTTACTTTATAAAAGCATACATGATAAAATTTATCTAAGGTGATTAAGGTGAAAATGCTCGTGTTTGATTTAGATGGTACATTACTCGATAATAATAGAAACATGCCAATAGAAAATATTAATTATTTACATAAATTAAAAAATGAAGGATATATAATTGTATTAGCAACGGGAAGAACAATTTTATCAGTATTTAATAAATTAAATAATGTTCCCTGTGTTAATTATATTATTTCTGAGAATGGAGCAAAAATATATGATGTATTAAATAAAAAAATTATGTACAGTCATTCAATTCCACATAATATTACAGCAAATATTTTGGATTTATATACTGATGATTTTAAATACATTGATATATGTAGTAACGAGAAATATTACAAATATTCATTATTTATAAATGAAAATAACGAAGTTGTTAAAACTTATAAAGATAAAAATGATTTATTAAGAGAAATTAATGAAGTAAGTCATATTGGATTAAATTTAAAGAATAGTGAACATACAATAAAATTATATAATTATATTATATCTAATTATGAAAATATTGAGTGTTTTATTATGCAAGATTCTTTTAATGATAATAAATGGCTAGAATTGTTACCAAAAGGCGCAAGTAAATATACTGCTATAAGTAAATTAGCAAAATATTTAAAAATACCTAATGATAATATAATGGCATTTGGTGACAGTTTAAATGATATTGAAATGTTAGAAAATGTAGGTATTGGAGTTGCTATGAAAAATGCTTTAAATGAAGTTAAAGAAAAAGCTAATTATATCACATCAAAAAGCAACACAAAATTGGGAGTAATTGATTTTTTAAAGGAGTATTTAAATGATTAAAAAAAATAACTATAATATTTTATTCTGTTTAAAAATATTTAAAAATATTCTTACAACATTTTTAGAAACTTTTTTAATATTATATTTTTTTCAAGTATCTAATAGTAATATATTACCAATCGGCATATATAAACTATTATCTATAATAACTATCTGGCTAGTAATTTTTTCGGTTAGAAATATTTGTAAAAATAAACAAAGAATTAATTTATTAAGAATTGGTATAATATTGAACTTCTTGTATTTTTTCACTTTAATCGTTTTAAAAGAAAAAGTAATAGATTATATATATTTAGTTGGTATTTTATATGGTCTTGAAGAAGGTTTTTATTATTCAGTATATAATATGATAGAAAGTGATGGTATCACAAATAATATGCGTCAAAAATATGTTGGAAGTACGCATGCTGTCAATAATATTTTATCAATATTACTACCCATATTTTTTGGATACATTGTATTAAAAAGTGGTTTTATAAATTCATTAATAATATTTATAATTCTTATAATTATTCAAATAATTTTATCTTATTTATATGATGATGTTAATTTGCCTAAACATAATAGAGTTAATTTAACAATATTTAAAAATATTTGCCATCACGATAAAAAATTCCCATTAATTTTTAAAATGAAATGTTGTGAAGGTATAGTTTATTCAGAAGGAGCTTTAAAAATGATAATTTCATTATTTATTATTAGAGTTTTTTCAGACAGTTTTAGCTTAGGAATATTTACATCAATTTTTAGTATTATTTCTGCTTTATTAGGTTGGTTATTTATAAAAACAATTAAAACTAAAAATTATAAAAATTGGATTATATACTCAACTATTCTTACAGTTATTACATTGATATGGATGATTCTTAATTGTAATCCGTTATCAATAATAATATTTAACTTTTTCCAAAGAATTTCTAAAGGTATTATAAATCTAATTAACGAAAAAAATATCCAAAATATTGCCAATGTTCCTAAAATTAAAAATGAATATAAAGTAGAATATTATTTATTTATTGAAACTGCTTTAGCAATAGGAAGAATAGTAGGTAGCATTTTATTTATACTTATGACTTTTATATACAATAATATTATTCTTTATATTTTTATTATATTTTTAATAATGTGGTCTTATTACAGTTTAAAAATTCAAACTGTAATAAATTAATTTAAGCTAAAAATAACCATGACTGACATATGGCATATAAAAAGTTGCATTTTGCTTTTTTAGTTTTATGCAACCTTTTACTACTTAATTATTTTCTTAATATTAATATGTCATACATTTTTTTTTGATCATTAAAATATCTTTCAAAATTTTCTTTTATTTCTGTTAATTCTTTTTCTTTTTTAGACGTATATATTCTTTTACCTTCTAACTTTTTCCCATTTAGAAATTTAACATAGCCTATTGCTCCAACATTTTTTAATACTAATATTTTAGTTGTTTTAATATTTAAAATATCATCTTCATCAAAACTATAAATATTTAAAATAAAATAATTATGATTAAAAGAAACGTCTATTGCATTTTGAAAATAAATATTACCATCATCAACAACAATTTTACTAGCATCTTTTCTATGATAATCTATTTCAAAATCAAAAGATTTTAAATTATGATTTAATAAATCTTTATTAATATCACTTAATTCTTGAATATTAATAAGTCTATATGCTTTTAATAATTCATTTCTTGCTTTATCAAGTTCATTTTCACTTACCTCAATTTTTTCTAAAAACAAATTAATCATTTTATCTTTATTTAATTTCATAACAAACCACCCTAACTTAATATTTTTCTTAATTTAGCATTACCACTAATAATATTACAATTAACTATATTGCTACAATCAATTTTTACATCTTCTCCATTATCATAATAATTTATATATGCTAGAAGATGGGCATTTTTAATATCAACTAAAGCTTTTTGAATAAAAATTTGATTATTAACTCCTTCTGAATAATAATACTTATTAAATATTTGATAATCACAATTATCTAATTTATCAATAGTAAGACAATATAAGCAATTATTTTCAATAAAAATTTCTTTTTCTTCATCCCATTTAAAATTTAGTTTTATTTGGTCTAAACCTTCCTTAGTTCGACTTAAATTAACATTTTTAAAATCTTTTAAATTAAAAAATTTAGAAATAGCATTAAACATCAAATTAATATCAATTTCTTCTTGTCTTATCTCTTTTTGCTTAACATATTCTCTAGAATTTAAAAAATAATTAATTAAATCTTGTTCCATTTTTTTTCACCAATGTTTATACTATCTTAAATAACTAATCTTGTCAATTTAAAATTTCTTTAATATAAATTGGTCCATAATAAATAATTACAAATAAAATTCCAATAAAGATAATTGATGTAATTACTATTTTAATTGGCATTTTATTTAATTTATGTCTTTGGTCTTTATTTTGTTTATCTTTAATTCTTTTTATTTGTTCCGTAATTACTTCATGCCAATTTTGTTTAGTATTACTAATTCTTAATAAATGTAAAAAAACATTAGTTACAATTGCACTAGGAATGAAACTTTTTAATTCTTCTCCAATTTTATTTATATCGCCATCTTGTTTTAATTTTAATAAAGCATTTTTAATAATGATAGCTAAATCATTATCAATATTTTTACTTGTTAAATTTAAAGCCGATAAAAAGTCTTGATTAGTTGTTAAAACGGCGTCTAATACTTCTAAAAAGAATACTGCATCTTCTTCTAGTTTTTCGCTTCTTTTCATTATTGGATAATCTAATAAAATAATTTCATAACCATTATAAAAAATAGATGTAAAAATAATACCAATTATAAAACCAAATTTAGGAATAAATAAAGAAGTCATAAAAATTATAATACAAATAAATAATCTTATATTTAAAAATTCATAAGTTGTAATTGGTTTTTTTTGCCCCAAAAACTTAATTTTTTTACTTATTCTTGTTCTTAATTTTACGCGATACAACTTTTTACCAAAATACGTTCCATTCATAATTTACCACCATCCATAATAAATCTTAGGATTAAATAATAAAGAATATATACTAACCAAAACATTATTAAATTCATAAAACCTAGAACACTACTAGTTAAGATAAGAAAATTATCTGGCAAAAAAACTTTATACATGACAAAACCAACTGGAGGAACTAATAAACATAAAACGGCAATAATATGGGCTAAATTATAATATATACGATTATCTTCTCTTCTTTTATTACGAATATTTATCCTTTCATTTAAATATTTAAAGGCTTGTTTTTTACTTCCTGTTGTCTTAGTTATAATTTTTAAATAATTAGCTACTTC
>CANQSO010000091.1 GCA_947626535.1 uncultured Bacilli bacterium
TACCCTTATAGGTAATATATGAGTAGAAAGGAGGGAATTTGTGAATGAAAATATTCTTATGGATATTGAACTTTTTATCAAGAGTCATTTGTTTCTAGATGAAGTTCCTGAGTTTAAAGATTGGTATGATAAAGAATTATTTTATATGAACATTGAAAATAATTTACTAAAAGAATTATCGGAATTTTTAAAAGAAAAATATAGTGATTTTTATGATTTAGATAATTTAAATCATATTACCAAATTATTTTTATTGTATCCTGAAGGTTTACCCAAAATATTAAATGATTTATCATGGGATATAACTAAAATTCTTTTAGATATTTTTGATGAAGATAAGCGTGAGTTTTATATGAATCTTTGTTATGAAAAAAATCTTTCCGTACCAACTTTAAAGAAATATCTAAATGAAGAGATTTATGAAAAATTTTTATATTGTCTTACTACTTATTATGAAAAAGAAAAACTTGATAGTAAAGATTTTTACGAATTAATTGATAAAGTTATTAAAGTTTCGAAAAGAATTATTTAAAAATTCATTTATCTATCACATTTTTGCTATAATATATGGTAAAGGAAAGGAATTATTATGAAAATATTAGTTGTAGATGACGAAGAATTAATCAGACAAGTTCTAAGGGAATACCTAAGTATTGAAGGTTACCAAATATATGAAGCCGGAAATGGAATAGAAGCTATCAATGTTGTTAAAGAAAGAGATATTGATTTTATTATTATGGATATTATGATGCCTAAAATGGATGGCTATCAAGCTATTAAAGAAATTAAAAAAATTAAAAATATTCCTGTTTTACTTTTATCTGCCCGTAATGAAGAAGTAGATAAATTATTAGGCTTTGAAATAGGTGTTGATGATTATGTTACTAAACCATTTAGTCCTAAAGAAGTTATAGCCAGAGTAAAAGCTATTAGTAAAAGAAGTAAAACTAAAGATGAAATGTTTATTTTTAATGAATTACAAATTGATGATAAAGCTCATGAAGTTAAAATAAATAATAAAACTATTATGCTTACTCCTAAAGAATACGATTTACTTAAATATTTTGTTTCTAATCAAAATATTGCTTTAACAAGAGAACAATTATTAAATAATGTTTGGGGTTATGATTTTTATGGTGATGACAGAACCATTGATACGCATGTTAAAACTTTAAGACAACATTTAGGTTCTTATGGTAAATATATTAAAACAATTAGGAAAGTAGGTTACAAATTTGAATTTAAAGAAGAAGATTAATATTAATAAATTTACTTTAATATGGCTAGTATTATTTAGTGTCTTTATTATTTTGATTTTATGGTTATCAACAATCTTTTATTATCGTTATTCATATGAAATGTATCAAGTTAAAAATATGAATCAAATAGCTAATAAGATTTTAAATATTAAAGAAGGTTCTTTAAATAAGCAATTAGAATCTTTAGCTTATAAAAATGAAGTATGTATGGAAGTTTTATGGAATGACGGGAATGTATCTAGTTATAATACTTTAATGGTTGGATGTGAATTAAATTCTAATAATAATGAAATCATTAGATTACAAAATGAATTTTTAAAATCTAATGATACTACTCAAACTTATCGAATTAAAAGTCATGAATATCAAGCCTATGCTTATTTATATGGCATTAAAACTAATTTAGGAAGTATTTATTTATATAGTCCTTTAAAAGATTTAAGTGAAGTAAGTAAAGTATTACAAAGCCAGTTAATTTTTATTACAATTTTAGCTGTTATTATAGCCTCTATAATCGCGTATTTCTTATCTAAAAAGTTAACTAATCCAATTTTAGAAATAACTAATAAAGCTAGAAATTTAGGTAAAGGTAATTATAAACAAACTTATGAAGAATCAGGTATTAAAGAAATTGATGAATTAGCAAGTGTTTTAAAAAATACTCAAGATGAATTAGTAAAAACTGATGAATTAAGACGTGATTTAATGGCTAATGTTTCTCATGATTTAAAAACCCCACTTACAATGATTAAAGCTTATGCTGAAATGGTTAGAGATTTAACTTATCAAGATGATGAAAAAAGAATCAATAATTGTAATGTTATCATGAATGAAACGGATCGCCTAAATTTATTAGTAAATGATATTTTAGACTTATCTAAATTAGAAGCAGATGTTAAAGAATTAGAAATAACTAAGTATGATTTAGTAAAGGAAGTAAAAGAGATTATTAAAAGATATGAAATAATAAAAGAAACCGAAAATTATAATTTTGTTTTAGAAATGCCAAATAAAGCCATGATTATGGCTGATAAAAATAAATTAAATCAAGTTATCTATAATCTCATTAATAATGCTATTAATCATACGGGCAAAGATAAAACTGTTACAATTAGATTAAGTAAAAAAGATAATGAATATTTATTTGAAGTTATTGACACTGGTAAGGGAATTAGTGAAGAAGAAATACCTTTAATTTGGAATAAATATTATAAGAGTGAAAAAAAACATCAACGAAATGTTGTGGGAACTGGGATTGGCTTATCAATTGTTAAATCAATTTTAGAAAAACATCAATTTAATTATGGTGTTAAATCTAAAGAAAATAAGGGCTCAAACTTTTACTTTTACATTAAAAGTGTTAAGTAGTTAAATATTCACTTTTCTATCACAAGAATTTCATAATAGAATAGTAGGATGTAAGTATGAAAGGAAGTGATGAATAGTTAGGCATTTAAAAAATAAAAAAAATAACATATAAACTCAAACTCACACTTTACGAAAAGAAGAAAAATCTTCTTTTCTTTTCTTTTGGATTTTGATAAAATGTTGGTTGACTAGGAGGATTACTATGACTGAAAAAATTGCAAAATTTATGGTCAAGGCTTTTGGGGCTTGGGCTGGAACAATGTTTGGTAAATATTTAATAATATTTATTTTATCAATGTTACCAATCTTAGAATTAAGAGGTGGACTAATTGCCGCAAGTCTTCTTGATTTACCAATGTGGCAAAGTTTTGGAATTTGTTTTTTAGGAAATATTATTCCCATACCTTTTATATTATGGTTTATAACTCCTTTATTTGACCGTTTAAAAAAACATAAAGGTCTTGGTAGTTTAGTTCTAAAATTAGAAAATAAAGCTAAAAGTAAAAAAGAACAAATTGAAAATTTAAAATATATTGGCTTATTCTTATTTGTGGGAATACCTCTACCAGGAACAGGAGCTTGGACTGGCTGTTTAATTGCGGCTTTATTAAATTTAGATAAGAAAAAATCTTTATTTGCTGCGATAGGAGGAGTTATTTTAGCAGGTATTATTATGTTAATTTTATCTTATGGAATCCTTGGCAATTTAATAAGTTAAAATAAAAGCATTCGACAATTCAAACGTATCGGATGCTTTTATTTTTAAAAATGAAGGGTGGAGATCACTATAACTAAAAGAAAATTATCATAATCCTCCATCTGTATACATCATAACAAAAATATTATAAAATCACAAGAAAAAATGTAGTTAATTGTGATAAAACGTTGTCTAATAAATAATAGTTTGCTATAATGATATTGGATATATTTAATTAGTGTTAGGTACACTCCCTTTACATAAAAATTAATTCATGTAAAAGGAGGTGATTGATATGAAAGAAAGAGAAAAAAACTTGTACTTTATAATAATCACTTTATTAGAGATAATATTAAAATTGTTATTTAACTAATGAAAAATGTACCAGAAACACTCATTTGTGTTAAAGGTACATTATCCCAAAAAACTTTGGAGTGTACTTAACTAGCACAAAAGTTAAGTATATCCTTTTTTATTGTATGAAGTTTCCTTCATCTGTATACATCATAGCAAAAATATTAAGCAAAAGCAAGAAAATTATTGACATAGGTGGGAAGAACAAAGCATTCAGCTTGATATCATATAACAACTATATAGAAAATTAAATATTAAAATGGACTACTTTTTGAATCTAATATATTTAGTTAAAAAATTAAATTTGAATATATTAAAAAAGTTATTAAATTAACGATTGATATAACTTTGTATATAAAATGTAAACAAAGCAATAAATAGTAATATGTAGTTGTTGTTATGAATAAACAAGAAATATATGATTTTTTAAAAATAAAAATAATACAATATGAGCAAAATCTATATGAGATTTGTTTTTTTCCTGATATAATATTTAATGAAAAAAATAATAATTTTAAAGTGAGTTGATATAATGGCTACAACAAAAGATTATAGAGATTTTGTATTGGAACAATTAAATTTATTAGATAACATTACTTGTAAATCAATGATGGGAGAATATTTACTTTATTATAATGGAACATTATTTGGTGGAATATATGATGATAGATTACTTGTTAAAATAGTAGACAGTAATAAAAAATATAATATGAGAGAATCTATTCCTTATGAAAGTGCTAAACCTATGTATTTAGTTGATGACGTAGATAACAAAGAAAGATTAAAAGTTATAGTATTAGATACTTGCAATGATTTATCAATTAAGTAGGTGAAATATGAAAAATAAAGTAAAAAAATATTTGTTTATCACTTTTGGAATAAGTTGGATAAGTTGGTTAATAGTTATTTTATTAATTCAATTTGGTTTAGCCAAATTTTCTGATTTTTTAAGTGGCTTAATAGTAATTATAGGAACTTTAGGCCCAACTATCGCGGCAATTATGATGATAGATGGAAAAAAAAGTTTAAAAAACATTTGCCATTTTATATTTAATAGAAAAGAAAAAACATATTTTTATTTAACTCTTTTTAGTATAATTTTAATTTTAAGTTTTGGTATTATTGGTACTTATAATAATGAAATACCCCTTTACTTTGTAATACCTTTATTTATATATGCTTTAACTTTTGGAGGAGGTTTTGAAGAATTAGGGTGGAGAGGAATATTACAACCTAATTTGGAAAAAAAATATTCATTTATTACTAGTGCATTAATAACAGGAATTATATGGGGATTATGGCATGCTCCCCTTCAAATAATAGAAGGGTATGCTTTATTTGATTTAAGCTTTTTTCCATTTATGTTTGGAATAATCATGTTTAGCATTTTTCTAGCTTATATTTATAGAAAAACAAATTCAGTATTTTGCTGTGCTTTTTTCCATAGCTTATACAATACCTTAACAACAATTTTTATTACTAATATTGGTTCATTAGTTATAGAATTATTAATTGCCATAATATGTATAGTTTTATATTATAAAGAAAAGTGTATTAACTGTAGCAAAAAGTGAAAAAAAGATTTATTATGAATTCTTTAGTAATTTTTTTAGTTTATGATATAACCCGAGTTTGACAGCAAAAATTAATAAAAAACATCATTTTGCCTAGTATTTATAAGGCTTTGAGATGTTTTG
>CANQSO010000092.1 GCA_947626535.1 uncultured Bacilli bacterium
TCTTAAAGGCAAGATTAGATATCAATATGTGATTAATAGTACAGAATATCATGATAAAAAATTGATAAGTGATATAAATGTAATATTAAAGAATTTGCTTGTGAATCTAGAAATGTATTCCAATTTTAATTTAGTAAATATTGAAAAAAGTAAGCAATATGTTACGAGGCTTTATGGAACTCAAATAAAACGTGGGAAAAAGTATCATCCTAAACCGGTTATTCAAATAAATCTTTGTAAAAAATGTGAAATTCTAGAAGAAGATTTAATAAATCGGTATGGGATATTAAGTTATAAGACAGGAAAGCCACATACATTTGGAGATGACTTTAATATCTTTGTGGTATGTCTTGACAAAATGATGGATGAGGATTACAATGTAGGTGTAAGTGATAGGCTAATTAAATATTTTAAATTGTTTAATGCAACAAGTTTAAGAGAAATGAAAAAAATAGCGAAAGGAGATGAAGTACTAATGAGTATAGAACAATGTGTAGATGAATTTTTAAATGATAAAGAAACAATAGAGTTATTTGACCGAGAATTATGGAAGGCTAGAGAGAATCGTTATGAAGGCAAAAAAGAAGGTTTAGAACAAGGTAAAAAAGAAGGATTAGAACAAGGTTTAGAACAAGGATTAGAACAGGGTCAAAAAGTTGAAAAAAATAATATAGCTAAAAATTTGTTAAATGAAAATATTGATTTTAATATTATATGTAAAACTACTGGTTTAACAGAACAAGAAGTATTAAAATTACAAAAAGCATTGTAAGATTAATATCTTCTTTTTTTGCTGAAAAGTGTATAGTAAAATTGCTGAAATGTGTATAGTAAAATTGCTGAAAAGTGTATAGTAAAATTGCTGAAATGTGTACAATAGTTCTTGACAAATAAAGATAATATATTATAATATAAGAAAAAGGGTGAATTAAATGGCTTTAACTAAAGAAAATTATAAATCTAGATTAATTGATAAAAAAATTGATAAATATTTAAAAATATTTGGAGCCATAAATATTGTAGGACCTAAATGGTGTGGTAAGACTTGGACATCACTAGCTCATTCATTAAGTGTTGTATATATTACCGAAAAAGAAAATAAAGATTTAGCGTTAATAAATCCAAAATATATTTTTAAAGAATTAAAACCTGAACTTATTGATGAATGGCAATTAGTTCCAGAAATATGGGATAGTGTTAGACATGCTTGTGATGAAGATGAAAAAAAAGGAAAATTTATTTTAACAGGGTCAACATCTTTAAAAAAAGAAGATGAAGAAAAAGAAATATATCACTCTGGAGCAGGAAGAATTGCAAGTTTAAATATGTATACAATGAGTTTATATGAATCTTTAGATAGTAATGGTGATGTTTCTATTACTGATATGTTAAATGATACTGTTAAATGCAAAAGAGTTTCTGAACCAGATTTAACTCTTTTAGCAAAATTAGTTGTAAGAGGTGGTTGGCCTGCCAATTTAAATACTAATATTGATGATGTTGGTCTTATTCCTAAAAGCTATATTGAATCATTATTAAATAAAGATATAAATGAAAATTCTCGAAAAAGAGATAAACACAAAATGAAAACGTTACTTAAATCTTTAGCAAGAAACGAAAGTACATTAGCTGGTGAGCAAACTCTTTTAAAAGATATTATGAAATTTGAAAATAGTAATGATTTAATAAAAAGCAGAACTACTTTAGGAGATTATCTTGATTGTTTAGATAGATTGCATTTAATAGAAAATCAAAATTCGTTTAGTATTAATTATCGTTCTTCTAAAAGAGTTGGAAAAGTATGCAAAAGAAGATTTACTGATCCTTCTTTAGCGTGTGCTTGCTTAAATTTAAATGTTGATAAATTAATGAGTGATTTAAATACTTTTGGTTTATTATTTGAATCATTAGTAATTAGAGATTTAAGAATATATATGGATTATTTAGATGGTAATATATATCATTTTAGAGATAATAGTTCTGGTGATGAAGTAGACGCTATATTAGAATTTAGTGATGGAAATTATGGGGCAGTTGAAATAAAACTTAGTGGTGATGGAATAGATTCTGCCAAAAAGAGTTTAATGACATTTTATGAAAATGTTACTAAAAAGCCTAAATTTATGGCTATAATAGTTGGTTATTATGGAGCAATTGTAAAAGATGAAGATACTAATATTTTTATAGTGCCTATTACATCTTTAAAACCATGAAAACGTACAAAATGCACGAAAAAAGTGAAAAAAAATCGTACAAATTGTACGAAAATGGCAAATAAATATGTACAAAGTGTTCAAAACATGATAATATTTATCTTAGAGGTGAATAACTAATGCATAGAAAATTTGAAGAAGAATTAAAAAAATGGAAAGAAGATTATGAAAAACCTTTAATGTTAATTGGGGCAAGACAAACCGGTAAAACTTTTATAATAGATGAGTTTTGTAAAAATAATTTTAAAAATTATATATATATAAATTTAGATAAAGAAAATGATATAGTAAATATATTTGATAAAACTATTGACCCTGAAAAAATTATTGAACAAATTGAAATAATTAAAAATATTATTATTAATCCTATTGATACAGTTATATTTTTAGATGAAATACAAGTAAGTGAAAGAGCTATATCATCATTAAAATATTTTTGTGAAAGTGAAAAACCTTATAAAATTATATGTGCAGGATCTTTATTAGGAGTAAAAATTAATCGATTTAAATCTTCTTTTCCAGTAGGTAAAGTAACAATTAAAAATTTATATCCATTAGATTTTGAAGAGTTTTTAATGGCTATAGGAGAAAATAAATTAATTGATGAAATTAAAAAACATTATAAAACCAATGAACCATTAATAAGTAGTATTCATGATAAAGCATTATTATTATATAAAAAATATTTAGTATTAGGAGGTATGCCTAGTATTATTAATGATTATATAAAAAATGATTTTAATATTGCGCATGTTAATTTTGAATTACAAGAACAAATAATTAATTCATATCTTGCTGATATGAATAAATATACAGAAAATACTGAAGGGATAAAAAATAATCAAATATATACGGCTATTCCAAAAGAATTAGCAAGAGTTAATAATATATTTAAATATAGTATAGTAGATAAAGATGCTAGAAAGATTAGATATGAAAGTAGTTTAGAATGGTTAATTGCTAGTAATATGATATTAAAATGTAATTTAGCGTTAAAAAATGAATCACCATTAAAAGCATATTCAGATACAGATAAATTTAAAATATATTTAAGTGATTCAGGATTATTAAGATCATTATCTAATTTAGATTATCGAGAAATAATGCTTGATAAAAATGAAATGTATAAAGGAGTACTTACAGAAAATTATATTGCTAATCATTTTTATCAAGAATTTAAAGAATTATTTTATTATAGTTTTGATAAATATGAGATTGATTTTTTAATAAAAATAGAGGGAGATATTATTCCTGTTGAAGTAAAAAGTGGAAGAAGAACTAATAGTAAAAGTTTAAATGAATATATAAAGAAATATAAACCTTTATATAGTATTAGAATATCTTCTAAAAATTTTGGATATGAAAATAAGATAAAATCTGTACCATTATATGCCGTATTTTGTATAAAAAAATAATTAGTTTTTTAAATTTCCTATTGATACTACATAAATACCATCTTCTCTTACATAAGATAAACTTGAACCAGTTAAAACCATTAAGAATGCTGGTTCACCACTTTTATTTATATCAACTTTGTTTTTAAATTTTTTTAAAGTTTGAGCTGCTTCATCAATTTGTTTGGCTCCTAATTTAACTTCTATTGCGCCCCATTTATCATCAGCTGTTTTTAAAATAAAATCTACTTCAAAATCTTTATTATCGCGATAATAAAATATATTAGCGTCTATAGATTCAGCATATATTTTTAAATCTCGATAACATAAATTTTCAAATATAAAACCAGTAAAATTTAAATCATTTATTAAATCATTTTTATTTAAACCTAAAGAAGCAATAGCAATTGATGGATCAACTAGTTCTAATTTAGGACTAGTTCTTAATTGAATAGAAGATCTTAAGTTTAAATTTGTTGCAGGTACATACTCTAAAACAAATAATTTTTCTAAAGTAAGTAAATAGTCAGTTGCAGTTGGTTTAGATATTTCACTCTTAAATACATTTAAAGTATCATTAATAATTGTGTTCTTATTAACAGCTGTAGAAATATTTCTACTAATACTTTTAAGTAAAGACTCCATTTTTATTTTATCTCTTTTTACTCCATCAATAAATATTACTTCTTCATTAATTAAGCTTTCTACATAATCTCTAACAATCTTATATTTGTTATCATCTTTTATATTAAGGGATTCTGGCCATCCTCCTCTTATCATGACATTAATTATATCATCAAAATCTAATTTAGATACTCCAGATATATCTTTTTTATTAATAATATCTTCTAAAGATACTAAGCCATTTGAATCTCCTGATTCATATAAAGACATTGGACGCATTGTAAGTTTAGCAATTCTTCCTGTTCCACTATGCATTATTTTATTATTAATATCTAAAAATGAAGAAGAACCAGTAAGAATATATTGACTTTTTAAACCTGTTCTATCTACATCGGTTCTAATTGAATCCCATATGACGGGATACATTTGCCATTCATCTAATAATCTAGGTTTTTCACCTTCTAAAAATAATGATGGTTTGGTATTATTAATATTATCATATTGAATTTTATTATCAGGATCTTGTAGTTCTATTAAACTTTTTGCTATATTTTTAGCAGTAGTAGATTTTCCACACCATTTAGGTCCTTCAATTACAACAGCTCCCATATATTCTAATTTGTTTTTTAAAATTTTATCTATTATTCTTGGCATATATTCTTTCATATGAAATTTACCTCCACATCTTAATTATAAAATATTTTTTAATAATTAAATATTCATTTTACCATTTGTACTATTTTTGTTTTACTATTTGTACCGTTTTTGTTTTACCATTTGTACTTTTTTAGCTATAAATTTTTATAATTTATGGCTAGTTTTTTTATGCGTTTAATGATATTATTAGTATGACATAATATGACGTAGACATAAAATGACGTTATAAAAAGTAAATAAAATAAATAGAAATGGCTATACTAAGAAAGATGTAGTTATAGGTTTTAGGAAGGTGTCTTTATATATGGAAAAGAAAAGAATAATAAGAAATATAATATTAGTAGTAATAACAGCATTAATAGTAAGT
>CANQSO010000093.1 GCA_947626535.1 uncultured Bacilli bacterium
TATACACCCATACTAACTGCTAAAACTGAACCTGAAACTCCTGGTATTATTTTACCAATCCCAATAATAAAACCCTTTAAAAAAAGAATAAGATAAGGCATATAATCACCTACTAAATCTTATTCTTAATAATTATTTTTTATGTTCTAAATTTCCTTTAAACTGCAAATGCTAGCCAAGGTACAATTAATAAAATACTTATCAATAAAAAAAGTTTATAATCATTTTTAAAAATTTGAAAAAATTCCATAGACGTTAAAAGAGAACCTACAGTTAATAATATTTGAATTAAACTTATAATTGCCGATATTATATGATTATTTTGAAATCCTAATATGCAAAATAAACTATAGATAACAAACATTATAATACTTAAAATCTTAAAAATCTTCCTTGATTTTTCTAAATCTGATCCTTGTTTTATTATATTTAGACCTTCATTTTTTTCTTTATAATATTGCTTTAAATCTTTTTCATCCATTCTTTTTATTAACTGTTCTTCCATTTTATTTTGGTGTTTCAATTTTAATAATTTTTCTTTTGCTGTTGTTTTTGATTCAAATTTTTCTTTCCAATCTTTTTCATTATTATCTATTATTCGTTCTGCTATTTCTTCTGCTTTCACTTCTGCTTCTATATTTTTATACTTTATTTTCATTGTTAAATCCTCCCTATACTGATTTCAAATATATTATATCAAGAAACAATACACTTTTTAAATATCTTTCTGATATTTTTCATAATAATAGTTATAGATTGAATTATTTTTTTAATGTATTTCCTTTAATAATGGTTTAGTAATTTCATTATTATATAAAATATTTAATTCATGTAATGGTCTAGTCATCGCTACATAAAGTAATTTCATATCAAATGATTTTAAAGAATTATAAACATCTTCACTAGCATTAGAAATAATAACCCCATCAAATTCTAAGCCTTTAGCTAAATAACTAGTAATTACACATATACCACCTTGATATATTATATCTAAATCAGTAATTGTTTTAACATCTATTTTAATTTTTTTTAATTCTTCACTAATTCTTATAACTTCTTCTTCATCTTTACAAATTACGGCAATAGAATTATAACCTTTTTCAATATAACTATTAATAATATCTTTAATTAATAATGGTTGATTATTAGTAAATTTAACATAATTAACATTTTTACCATGTCTAATTACCGGATCTGCTGTTACTAAATTTAAATGTTTAGTTATATTATTAGCAGAATTCATAATTTCCGTTGTTGTTCGATAACTCTTACTTAAATACATTAAATCACATTTATCATCAAAAGTTGTTTTAATAACTTTTTCCCAACTTTCTATTCCTCGATATTGATATATTGATTGGGCTAAATCACCAAAGATACTAAAAGTAGCATTAGGCATTAATAGTTTTAAAGCTAGAAAATTAAATTCACCAAAATCTTGAGCTTCATCAATTACTACTTGCCGATATTTTAAATATTCATTAGGTCCATATATTCGGTAATACAAATAAACTAAGGACGCTAAATCTTCAAATTCAACATTTTTCTTTTTTAAAGCAGTAATATTTTCTTTAACTTTATTAGTAATATCTATTTCTTCTTTACCATAATTATCTATTTTTTCTAAAAAACTTAGATAAAGATTTAAAATATTCGGCCTTGCTTTACTAAAATATTTTTTTAAACTTTGATTACAATTATTTCTTAATTCCTTTTCAATAAATACTATATTATTTCTTTCTTTATCTATTTTATCTTTATCCATCATTTTAGTTTTTTCATTAAATTCATTCCAAATATTATTCATAATTACATCACTATGATTAAAAATATCTTTACCAATTAATAAAGATGCTTTTTCAATTTTTTTAGCCATAATATTATAATCTAGACTATCATACATTTTTTTAATAACTTTATTAGAGATAATTTTATAACCTTTAATAATTAAATCACTATCAGGAACTATCATCTTATCAAAATCTTTAATAAATTCATCTAACTTATCTTTAAAGGTTAATGATACTTTTAAATGTTGATAAAATAATTCATCAGGATTTATAACTAATTTTAAAAGTTTATTTTTATCGGATATTAAATTAAAATCTTCATTTATAAGCTTTTTAACAATTTCATCATAAGTCAATTGTGATACATTATTAACATCTAAATCTGGTAAAACATTAGATATATAATTGATAAAAAATTTATTAGGTCCAATTACTATGTATTGATTAGCATTTATATTTTGACGATTATTATAAACTAAATAAGCTACTCGATGCAAAGCAACTGTTGTTTTTCCTGAACCTGCTACTCCTTGGATAATTAAATTATTATATAAAGGATTTCTAATGATTTTATTTTGTTCACTTTGAATTGTTGAAACAATATTTTTTAAACGATTATCTGCACTGGCATTTAAATATGGTTTTAATATTTCATCATTAGATACAGTATCAACATCTTGAAAACTATTTAAAATTTTATTTTCAATATCATATTGTCTTTTTAAATTTAAAGTTCCTTTAATAAGACCTTCTGGCGCTAGATATGAAGCACCACCAATATTACTATCATAATACAAAGTTGCAATTGGAGCCCGCCAATCAACCGTAACTAAATTATTATCATTATCAGATACCCCAACTTTACTAATATAGCATTCTTCTTCTTTACCAGTTTCATCACTAGTAAAATCAATTCTTGCAAAATAAGGTTTGTTTTCGCATCTTTTAAGAATTTCTAATTTCGTATTATATTGTGATAATAAACTAGCAAGTAAAACAGGATCATTACTATACATTCTTGGTAAAGCCTTTAACCGCAGTTCTTCATCCTCAATTATCTCTTCAAACTGTAAAAGCGTTTTTTCTAAATATTTTTTTTCTTCTTGGAATGTTTTTTCCATATTCTAGCCTCCTATCTTACAATTATTTTTTGCTTATATTAAACTTTAATTTATTAAATGTCAATTATTTTTAACTTAAAAAGAATTTACATCTTTAATATGTAAATTCCCTATTCTTTTTCTTTTCTATTTTCTTTTGGTAAGGCTTCTTTTCTAGATAGATTTAGTCTACCGCGATTATCATATCCTAACGATTTAACCAGTATTTTGTCGCCTACTTTAACAATATCACTTGGTTTATTAACTCTTTTATTATCTAATTGTGAGACATGAACCATTCCTTCACAGCCTTCCCATAAACTTACGAAACAACCAAAGTCTTCAACTTTAATAACAGTAGCTTGATAAATTTCTCCCAGTACTACTTCTCGTACAACTTCTTCAATTCTTCTTCTTGTTTCTTTAATAATACTTTCATCAGTATGATAAATAATTACTCGACCATCATCTTCTAAATCAACTTTAACGGCATCTTTATCATTAACCGTTTTAACATGGCTAGCTTCTAAGATTATCTTGGTAATCATCTCGCCACCTCGACCAATAACATCTTTAATTTTTTCTGGGTCAATTTGGAAAGTTTCAATCTTTGGTGCATATGGACTTAATTCTTTTCTTGGGGTTTTAATGCAATCTTGCATGACATCTAATATTTCCATTCGAGCTTTTTTAGCTTGACTTAAAGCTTCTTTTAAGATGCTTTTCGTAACACCCTTAATTTTAATATCCATTTGTAAAGCTGTAATACCATCACGAGTACCAGCAACTTTAAAGTCCATATCTCCCATATGGTCTTCTAGTCCTTGAATATCCGTTAAAATAGTATATTTTTTACTATCTTCACTTGTTATTAAACCCATTGCTATTCCGGCAACTGGAGCTTTAATTGGAACCCCTGCTGCCATTAATGATAGACAACCAGCACATATCGTAGCTTGACTAGATGAACCATTACTTTCTAAAATTTCGGATACAACTCTAATTGTATATGGAAATTCTTCTTCACTTGGAATTACATAAGATAAAGCTCTTTCTCCTAAAGCACCATGACCAATTTCTCTTCTTCCTGGTGAACCATAACGACCTACTTCACCAACAGAGAAAGCTGGAAAATTATAGTGAAGCATAAATCTTTTACTATCTTCAATACCAAGACCATCAAGAATTTGATGCTCTCCAATCGCGCCTAAAGTTGTCGTTGCTAAACTTTGAGTTTGACCTCTTGTAAATATAGCTGAGCCATGAGTTCTAGCCAAAATATCTACTTCAGCTTCTAATGGTCTTATTTCATCAGTTTTTCTACCATCTGGTCTTATTTTCTTTTCGGTAATTAAATTTCTAACAACCTTACCCTCTAAATTATTAACAATTTTACTTACTTGTTTAATAATACCATCTATATCTTCATTTTCAGCATAAACTTCTTCAAAATGACTTACGGTATTTGCTTTTACTTCATCTACTTTAGCATAACTTTCTAATTTATCTTTTATTTGGATAGCTGCAAGCATATCATCATGAGCAAAAGATTCTACTTCTTTAACTAAATTGTCATCTAAAGTTGCTTTTTCAAGGGCTACTTTTTCTTTTCCAACTTCTTTAATAATTTGATTTTGAAATTCACATAAATCTTTAATAACATCATGACCAAACATCATGGCATCAAGCATTTTGCTTTCACTTAATTCACTAGCTCCAGCTTCAACCATACATATTGCATCTTTAGTACCTGCTACAGTTAAATTTAATTCACTTTGTTCTAATTCACTTGCTGTTGGATTGATAATAAAGTTTTTACCAATTTTACCAACCACAACTCCTGATACAGGACCATCAAAAGGAATTTCTGATATTCCTAAAGCAAGTGAAGACCCAAACAATGCTGCCATAATTGGTGAGTTATCAACATCAACGCTTAAAACCATATTAATAACTTGAATTTCATTTCTTAAATTTTCATCAAACATTGGTCTTAATGGTCGATCAATAATTCTTGCTGCCAAAGTTGCTTCATCAGTAGGTCTTCCCTCTCTTTTAATAAATCCTCCTGGAATTTTACCTACTGAATATAACTTTTCTTGATACAATACTTGTAATGGAAAAAAATCTTGTGTTACCGCATTACCCATCACAACAGCTGTTAAAACCGCTGTATCACCATATCTTACTAAAACCGCTGAATTAGCTTGTTTAGCTAAATGACCAGTTTCAACTACTAATTTCCTTCCTAAAAAATCATACTCAAATACTTTCTTCATATACTTCCTCCTTCTTATACAAAA
>CANQSO010000094.1 GCA_947626535.1 uncultured Bacilli bacterium
GCAATTGCTTTAATTGCTTGATTTAAACTTCCTGCTCCAATTGTTTGAATCTCAACACTTTTTGTTTCACGATAAATATTCGCAATCGCACCTGCTACTTTACTTGGATTTGATTTTGATGAAACTTTTAATATTTCCATTTTCTTAACCTCATTTCTAATTAAATGTATGTAAGAAAAATAAAAAAAGAACTATTAAGATACACTTAATAGTAATACTGATGCAATTATACCAACTAACATAACTATAAAGATAATAATTGAAGCATTAGTAAATCCAGCACTGAAACCTGATTGATTATTTGTCCTTGTTAAAGTTAAATTATCATTTGTTTTTACTTGATTTATTTGGTCTAATTGAGCATTCATTGAAGCATTTCTTTTTAAAGCTTCAATGGTATTTTGATTTTTATTGGGAAGTAAAGTAGCTTCTGTTATAATTTGTTCATAATTAGCTTTTAATTCATCAACTGCTTCACTAGTAATATCTTCATCATACACCTTAGCTAATAAAACTAATCTTTCTAAATCCGCTACTTGATTAATTTCCGTATTATCTAAGGGTGTTGGTCTTAAGATATAATCTTCATACTCATTTATTCGAATCATTTTTAATTGCCTCCCCAAACTCTTCTAAAGTAACATTTATTTTTGTTTGTTTTAATTGTTCATAAATATTAATCATTTTATTTATATCATTTGTATCAAAACGATATTTTTTATTATCAGTGGTGTGAATTAATAAAAATGGTTGTTGATTTTCTTCTAACATTTCAAGATTGGAAATATATGGAATGCTATTTTCTTCTTTTTTAGTAGCTTCTTTAGCTTTACAATAAACTTCTACAATTCGAAATAAATTTTCAGCATTATAATCTTTTTCTAATTTTCTTCTAAATGTTTCATTATATAACATGTCTGGAAAATAAAAATTTGACACATCTTGTTTTTCTTCTGTTCCATTTTGTCTTAAAACTAAATCATTACCTTCTATTGTTAAAGCATTTAAAGCTGGATTAATATTAGCCCATTGTCTTAGGTACATAATATTATCTCTTAAAATATTTTCATTCATCTTTACACACCCTTATTCTAATAAAAGTATACCAAATAAAATTTTAGTTGTAAATAATTTTAGATGGTCTTTTATGACAAGATGTGCTAAAATTTTTTATATAGTAGTAGGTGGTTGTAAAGTGAAGAAAAAAAGAAAATTAAAAAAAAGAAATTTTTCCTTATTAATTCTTGGTATTATTATTTTTCTAGCTTTAAGTTTAGAAATTGGTTATACGATTTGGATTATAACTGGTGGACCACTTATTCCTAGTAGTGAAGAAGTAAAAACTTGTTTTAAAAAACATCATCGGCTTTTTGGTGATTGTTTATATAGTATAGCTAATAGTTCTGATAATTTAGTAAAAACCGAAGATAATAATTTAAGATATATTGGTGATAATCCAAATAATTATTTAGATTTAGGCGAAAAGTATCAGAAAATTGTCTATCGTGGTTTTTTAGAAGATGAAAATGATTATAAAGATTTTGATAATATGAGCGATTGTTTAAATGAAAATCGCAAGTGTGTATTAAAGTATCATGAAGGTGATCCTATTTTATGGCGAATTATTGGGGTTATGAAAATTAATGAAGTATCTTATGTTAAAATTATTAGAGATGATAAAATTGGTAAATTTGCTTGGGATAGTTCTAGTAGTGATGTTAATTTGGGTTATGGCGTCAATGAATGGAGTACATCTAAACTTAATAATTTATTAAATGATGACTTTTATAATCAAAAGAAAAGTAAATGTGTTGGAGGAAAAGAAAATAAAGAATTAGATTGTGATTTTACTTTTAATGGTTTAAATGAAAGTATTAAAAAATATTTATATAAAGCTCCTTGGCATTTAGGAAGTATATTAGATTCTAATGTTAAAAATCTTAGTAAGATAGATTTTTATAATAGTGAATTAGGAATTAATGAAAAGAAATGTTTAGGTGGAGAATATTGTACTGATAATTTAGAAAGAACAAGTAGTTATGAAGCTTATCTTGGTTTAATGTATCCATCTGATTATTTACTTGCAAATAGTTGTGATGAAAATGGTGGATGTTCTAATTGGTTAATAAATAATAAAAGTTCTTTTTGGACGATTAGTCCTTCATCATCATTAACTAGTAATTCTTATGCTATTATGTTTAATAATGGTAATTTAGAAAGTGTATTTGCTAGTAGTGTAGCTGATGTTTATCCAACTGCTTATTTAAAAAGAGAAGTTAAAATAATGGGTGGTTTTGGAACTAAAGAAAGTCCTTATGTGATACATTAATCTTGTTTAATAATTAAAAATTTTATATAATACAAAATAATGAAAGGTGGGGTTTATATGAATATCACTTTTTTACCAGCTGATAAGTATATGGTTATTAATAAAACAACTTTAAGTGAATTAGACCGTAAAAATTTAGTTAATTTATATGAACCCATCATTGGTAGTATTGCCGTAAGTCTTTATCTTACTTTATGGCGAGATTTAGAACGTTTTAATATTGTTAGTATGGAATATACTCATCATCATTTAATGACGATTTTAAAAACTAGTTTAGAAGATATTAAAAAAGCAAGGATTACTTTAGAGGGAGTAGGTTTAATTAGAACCTATTTTGAAAAAGGCGAACCTAATAATTATGTTTATGAATTATATAGTCCTTTGAATGCTAAAGAGTTTTTTGCTAATCCCATTTTTAGTGTCGTTTTATACAATAATATTGGTTCTTATGAATATGATTTATTAAAAAAAGAATATCAAGTTATGAAATTCGATTTAAAAAATTTTGAAGAAATAACATCTAAATTTGATGAAGTATATACATCTAGTTCAGAATTTTTACCTTTTGAAGCTATTGGGAGAACAACTCTTCCATTAAATATGCAAGACCAAGTTGATTTTGATTTATTAATTTCTTCATTACCTAAAGGGTTAGTAAATGAAAAAGCTTTTAATAAAAAGGTTAGAGAATTAATTAATCAATTAGCTTTAATATATGATATTGATACTTTAAAAATGGTTGAAATATTAAGAATGACTTTAAATGAAAAAGGTTTTATTGATAAAGATTCCCTAAGACTTGAAACGCGAAAATATTATCAATATAATCATCAAGGTAAATTACCAACTTTAATTTATCGAACCCAACCATCATATTTAAAAAATCCTAGTGGTGATACATCTAGACGAGGTAAAATTATTGAAGTATTTGAAAATACTAGTCCTTATGATTTTTTAGTTAGTAAATATAAAGGTTCTAATCCTACAAATAGAGATTTAAGAGTTTTAGAAGAATTATTAGTAGATGTAGGACTTACTCCCGCGGTTACTAATGTTTTAATAGATTATGTTTTAAAGAAAAATAATAACAAACTAAATCAATCATTTATTGAAACTATTGCTGGTCAATGGAAACGACTTGGTATTAAAACGGCATCTGAAGCCATGGAAGTTGCTGAAAAAGAACATAAAAAATATACTAAAAAATTAAATAATGATAAAGAAAAAGCCAATCCAATAATGCCGGTTTGGTTTAATGAAACAATTAGTAAAGAACAAATGAGTAAAGAAGAAGAAGAAGATTTAAAAAGTATCTTAGAAAAATATTATTAGGAGGGTATCATGAAATTAACAGTTAAAGAAAATATTAAACAATTAGAAGATAATTTTAATAAATCTTGTGAAAATCCAACTTTTGTTAAATTAGTTAAAAAATTAAAATTAAGTAAAAATGAAGCGATTAAATTAACTTCTAAATTAGAAGATTGTGTTAAAGAATTAGAAAATTGTCATAATTGTAAAGGTTTAGTTAATTGTAAAAATGCTTATAATGGTCATGTTAAAATGCCACAAAAAGAAAATAATCAAGTTTATTTTACTTATTTGCCTTGTAAATATTTAAAAGCACGTTATGAAGAAGAATTAGAAAAAAAACAAAAATTAGAAGAGACTAATTTAGCAAGAATGAAAGATATTGATTTTTCTGATAAAAAACGGGCTAAAGTTATTAAATGGTTAGATGAATTTTTTGAAAAATTTAATTTTAAAGAAAGTCAAAAAGGTTTATATTTATATGGTAATTTTGGTTGTGGTAAAACTTTTTTAATCAGTGCTTTATTAAATGAATTAGCTTATCAAAAACAAGTTAGATGTGAAATTGTTTATTTTCCTGAGTTACTTAGAACTTTAAAAGATGATTGGAATTTATATGAAGAAAAAATTAAATTATATGAAAATGTTGATATTTTATGTATTGATGATATCGGAGCTGAAAAAGTAAGTGATTGGGGAAGAGATGAAGTTTTAGGAACTATTTTACAAACGAGAATGAATAAAAATAGAACGACTTTTTTTACTTCTAATTTATCTTTAGAAGAATTAGAAAGTCATTTTAAAGCAAGTGGAAGTGTAGATGATAAATTAAAATCTAGAAGAATTATGGAAAGAATTAAACAATTATCCGTACCAATGGAATTAATAAGTGAAAACAAAAGGAAGTGATTACTTTGGAAAAATTATTTTTAATTAAATATGGAGAATTAAATACTAAAAAAGCCAATATTGGCTTGTTTTTAAAGACTTTACAAAATAATATTTTAAATAGTTTAAAAGATATTTCAGTTAATGTTATTTTTGATAAAGGAAGAATGTATGTTAAAACTAGTGAAGATAATTTTTTAATTGTTAAAGAAAAATTACAAAAAGTTTTTGGGATTCATGAAATAGCTATTGGTTATGAACTTGAAAATAATAGTATAAAATTAATAACAGATAGTTTAATTGAATTATTAAAAAATAAAGAATTTAAAACATTTAAAATTAATACTAAAAGAAGTGATAAAAATTATTTTTTAACAAGTCCAGAAATTAATCAAAAATTAGGAGGAGTTGTTTTAAAAAATATTCATGATGTTAAAGTTGATGTTAATAATCCGGAAGTTTTAATAAATGTTGAAATAAGAAAGACCAATGCTTATATTTATTTTGAGACTATTAAAGGATTAGGAGGATATCCAACTAGTACTTTAGGTAAAGGCATGTTAATGTTATCAGGGGGAATTGATAGTCC
>CANQSO010000095.1 GCA_947626535.1 uncultured Bacilli bacterium
ATGGTTACCTTGGGTTAAAAATCGTAATGACTATGCTGGTAATTTAGGTAATGCTATTGATGGCGTGCAAATAGAAGATGTTACTTACCGAGTTCACCTAAAAGGCGGTTCATGGCTTGCCTGGGTAAGTAAAGTAGATAATACGCCAGAAGGCTATGCAGGTATCTATGGTAGAGAAATCGATGCTTTACAAATCAAATAAAAAAAATAGCCTAAGCTATTTTAAAAGTTCATAAACATCTTCAAGTTCCATTGGTTCTTTTTCATCTTTATAATAAGGACAAATATGAAGATGAAGATGTTTAATTTCTTGAGCATCTTTATAATTAATACTATAAGTTACACCCGTAGCCCCTAATCTATCCATTAACTTTTCGCTAATTTTAAGAGCTACTTCAAACATATGAGCTAAAGTTTCATTATCAACCATTTTAATATCTTCAACATGTTTTTTAGGAATAATTAATGTATGACCAACATTCCATTGATTAATATCTAGAAAAACTAAAACAATATCATCTTCATATAAAATTTCACTAGATACTTCTTTATTAGCAATTTTACAAAATAAACAATCCATTTTTATCACCTAAAAATATTTTATCATTATTTTTTAGTTAATTAAAGCACAATTTTTGGGTATTATGCATAGATTAAACTAGAGGTGAATATTTATGGCAAACTATAAGGAGATTGTAACTAAGGCAGTTGTTGGTAAAGCAAAAAAAGCAAATACCCTTCATTTGTCTTTGACTCCTGATGAAAATATAAATACCGTTTTAGGTTGTTGGGTAATTAATCATAATTTTAAAGGAATGAATCAAGCTGGTAAAGTCGGTGTTGATGGTGCATTTGATGTTAACGTTTGGTATAGTTATGATAATGATACTAAAACTAAAGTTAATACTAAAAGATATAGTTATCATGAATTATATCAAGTACCTTTAAAAGGTGATCAAAATTTAACTAATTCTTCTGAAATTATGGTAAGAAGTTTAAAACAACCATCTGTAAGTAATGTTAATATTGAAAATGGTAATATTATGTTAGATGTTGATAAAGAACTTGGCGTTGAAATTGTTGGTGATACTAAAATAAAAGTACCAGTAGAAGATATGGAAGATGATTATGAAGAAATGATTAGTGAAGATGAAGTTGATAGTATTGATGAAGTTAATGTTGATTATTTAGAAAGTCCTAAAGAAGAAGAATAAACTCTTCTTTTTTTATTGATTATAAAGTATAGTATATATAGGTGGTTAAAATGCTTAAATATGAAACTAATATAAATGAAAAAAAGTATTGGAAAAAAACGATTATTAAAGAAAAAGATTTAAATAATGAAGAATTTAATATTATTAAAGTTTATCCTGATATTAAAGGACAAGCTTTTTTAGGCTTTGGTGGAGCCTTAACTGAAGCAAGTGCGATTAATTATAATAAATTAAGTGGTTTAAAAAAGAAAGAATTTATCACTGCTTATTATAGTAGGGATGGACTTGATTATTCTTGGGGAAGAGTATCTATTGGAAGTAATGATTTTTGTCTTAATTCTTATGAAAATGATGATTTTAGTCATGAAAAAGTTTATATAATTCCTTTTATAAAAGATATTTTAAAAGTTAAAGATTTAATAATTCTTGCATCTCCTTGGTCACCACCATCTAAATGGAAAGATAACAATAGTTTATGTAATGGAGGTAAATTATTAAAAAACTATTATAAAGATTATGTAGATTATTTATTAAATTTTATTAAAATTTTTAAAGAAAATGGTATTAATATTAGATATCTTACCATGCAAAATGAGCCAATGGCTAAGCAAAGTTGGGAATCATGTTGTTTTACAATAGATGAACAAAAAGATTTTATTTATAATTATTTATTGCCTAAGTTAGATAATGTTTCATTATTTTTATGGGACCATAATAAAGAAGATTTATATAATATAGTTAATAACTTATATGAAGAAAATAATCATATTAAAGGAATAGCTTATCACTGGTATACTGGTAATCACTCAACTAACTTAAAATTAATTCATGAAAAATATCCTAATTTATTACTTATGCACTCAGAAGGATGTTGTGGATTTTCTAATTATAATGAAAAAGAATGGGTTTATGATGCTGAAATTTTACTAATCGATTTAATAAGTGATTTAAATAATGGTATGAGTGTTTATCTTGATTGGAATATATTATTAGATTATCAAGGTGGTCCTAATCATCAAAATAATTTCTGTAAAAGTCCGATTATTTTAAGTGAAAATGAAAAAAGTTTTATTAAGACATCAATATACTATTATTTTGGTCATATTTCTAAATTTATTAAAGAAGGGGATACTATAAATCCCATTAGTCTATATGATAATTCTTTATATGGTGTATCTGCTACAAGCGATTTAAAAACAAGTATTATTATTTTAAACCCAACAGATGAAGATAAAGAAATTAATTTAGTAATCAAAGATAAAGTTATTAAAGATATAATTAAAAGTCACTCAATTGTTACATATATATCATAATTTATTAATCATTATTATAAAATGTGTGTTATAATGATATATAGGAAGTGATGAAAATGAAAAAAATGCCAACATTATTTGAAAGACAATTTGAAAATCGGCAAATTGCCAAATGTTTAAAAGAAGTAACAAAAGGTTGTGAATGGGTTATAAATAACGAAGGATATGCAACAGAAAAAATAGATGGAACTTGTTGTATAATAAAAGATAATGTCTTATATCGAAGGTATGATTATAAAATAGGAAGAAAATTACCAGAAAATACAATACCATGTCAACCTAAACCAGATGCCATAACTGGCCATTGGCCTTATTGGTTATTATGTGATAGAAAAGATCCTAATGATAAGTATCATTTTATAGCGTTTGATAAAAAAGATAAATGGGAAGATGGCACTTATGAATTAATTGGTTTACATGAACAAGGTAATCCTTATAATTTAGATGATGATATATTAGAAAAACATGGAATAAGAATATTAGAAAATGTTCCTAGAGATTATGATGGATTAAAAGAATATCTAAAAAATAATTATATCGAAGGTATTGTATTTTATCGAGGTAATGGCGAAATGTATAAAATTAAAAGAAGCGATTTTGGGTTTAGATGGAAACAATAAATTAAATCATATAATTTAATGTCAACTAAGCCAAAAAGAGTAAATTAATTTAAAAAAAACTTTATGAAAATGAGAAAAAATTCATAAATTTTTTTTGAGAAAAATTTGACACCTTGGATAAAAATATTTAAAATAAACACAAAGTTTGAAAGTTGGTGAAGCTATGGAAATTAGAAACCTAACTATGTCTTTTGGAACAGAAGAACTTTTTAGAAATGTTAACCTTCATATTAATGATAATTATCATATTGGTATTGTGGGAATAAATGGAGCAGGTAAGACAACATTATTTAAAATAATGATGGAAAAACTGGAACCTGATGAAGGAAAAATTATTTTTGATAGCAATAAGCGAATAGAATGGTTACCACAAGTAATTACAGATGAAGTACCATCATTATATATGACGGTTTTAGAATTTGTTTCTTTAGGAAGACCTATTAAAAAGTTATTAGATGAACAACAATTATTATATGAAAAATTAACTTTAAATTTAAATGCTGAAGAACAAGAAAATATTTTTAAGAAAATTGATAAAATAAATACTAAATTAGATTATTGGAATTACTACAGCGCAGAATCAGAATTACTAAAAATTATTAATGGTCTTAATATTAATCAAGAATTGTTAAATAAAAAATTAAATGAAATTTCTGGTGGAGAAAAATCTAAAGTTGCTTTTGCTAAATTACTTTATTCAAATCCTGAAATAATGCTTTTAGATGAACCAACTAATCATTTAGATAAAGAAAGTAAAGAATATATAACAAATTATTTAAAAAATTATCGAGGAGGTATTTTAGTGATATCTCATGATATAGATTTTTTAAATAAAATAACTAATCAAACTTTATTTTTAGACAAAAGAACTAAGAATTTTAAATTATATGAAGGAAATTATGAACGATTTATAAAATTAAGCTCTGAACAGGAAAAAGAATTAATTAATCAAGCTAAAATCCAAAATCGAGAAGAACAAAAATTGAAAGCAATTATTAATAAATATGCCACATCTTCTGGCAAAAAGAAAAAAATGGCGCAAGAACGTGAAAAAAAATTAGAAAAACTCTTAAAAAATAAAATAGAATTGTTGCCTAATGAACATAAAGCTAAAATAAATTTAGAAATGAATCGCGATAGCAATACTATGCCTTTAAAAGTAGAAAATTTAAGTTTTAAGTATAATTTAAATTCTCCATTAGTTTTAAATAATATAAGTTTTAGTTTAAATAAGGGCGAAAAGTTTTTAGTTGTTGGTGAAAATGGGGTTGGTAAATCAACATTATTAAAACTTATAATGGGAATTTTAACAACATTAACGGGAAAAATTGAAATTGGAAGCAAAACTGATATTGGTTATTATGCTCAAGAACATGAACTATTAGATTATGATAAAACTATTTTAGAAAATTTTAATAATGTAAATATGTCAGAAAGAAAATTACGTTCTGTTTTAGGTAGATTTCTATTCTTTGGTGATGACGTTTTTAAAAAAGTTAAAGTATTATCGCCTGGTGAAAAATCAAGAACTGCTTTAGCTAAGTTATCATTACAAAATGCTAATTTTCTTATTTTAGATGAACCAACCAATCATTTAGACCCTTCTACTCAAGAAATAATTGCTGAAACTTTTAAAACTTTTCCTGGAACTATGTTAATTGTTTCACATAATCCAAGTTTTGTTGATGCTTTAGGCATTGAAAGAGTTTTATTATTGCCTAGTGGTAAAATCTTATATTATAGCCGTGAAACTGTTGAATATTATGAAAAAATAAATACTCTTGAAAGAAAAAATTAATTTGGTTTTTAATTTAAAATATCAACGAATGCTTTAACATCTATTTCATTTATAAAGCAAGACATAAAAAATAGAAGAATTAATAAATATACTAAAGAAAGAAATGACCAAATTATTTATTCGATTACAAAAGAAGATTTA
>CANQSO010000096.1 GCA_947626535.1 uncultured Bacilli bacterium
CTTTTCAAATTTACTTTTCAGGATAGTTAAGTAAATTTCTTGCTAAATAATTAGCAATCTAACTATACCAAAAGTGTATGATATTTTCAATAGTCGGTTTAAATATGTTTGAGCAACTAAGTTCTTTCTATACTTTCAATTTTCCTTTTTTATTTTCAAAAAGTAATACTAAAAAAACTATGCAAAAAATTAATAAAATTATAATCATCATTAAACTTAAAGTAATTATTAAAGGATATAATAAGCCATTAAAATTAAATAATAACTTTAAAATATAATTAGTTGGTTTTATTAATGTATTTATTATTCCAAACAGAATAAAAAATATAGTAGCCAATAAAACACTTATTATTATTAATATACTAAAATAATTTGTTATATATAATGCTAATTGCAAGTTATTATAACCTAAAAAATAATTTAATATTATGTCATTTTTATTTAACTTTATATACAAATAAATAATTAAAATAAATAAAACTATCATAAAACATATTGCAATTGTTGTGCTTAGTAAAAGAATCTTAAATACTGATTTATATAAACTTATTTCTTCTTTCCCACTATTATCGTTAAAAGATACTTCTGTTATATTACTAATTCTATTAATCATTTCATTAACATTCTTATAATTATTAATTATTACATGATAATAGTTTGTTCTTAATTTAGGTATATTTTGAGTTAAGGTATCAATATTTAAAATATTATAATATATATAATTAAATTTTATATTGTTTTCAACTTTATATATGCCCTTTACTAAAAAACTATATGTTTTATCTTCTATATTAAAAGATATTCGTTTATCTACAAAATCATACGGATTAACATTGTTACCATAAAAAGATTCTGGCAAAATTATTTCATCAATAGCTGTTGCATAATTACCATAAATTAATTCTGGCATTTGATTAATAAAACATGGATATAATTCTCCTTTTATAAAGTCATTAGTTAAATATATATTTTGATAACTATAATACATAAATTCTACTTCATCATTGTTGTTTAAAAAATTTAAATCATTTTCATCATTTATTTTTACCAAAAGTTCTCTATTCTTTAATTGATTAAAAATATTTTCATCAATATTTTCTTGAACATATAAAATATATTTAAAAGAATATATAAATAAAATTAAAAAAATTGTTAATAATATTATTAAATAATAATTGTGTTTATTCCTCAATATTTTTTTTAACATAATCATATTTATATTACTCCTCCCATAAGAAATTAGAGTAAAAACAACTGTTTTTACTCTTACTTAACTATCCTGAAAAATTATGTTGTGTAGCAATGAACACTATTAGATTGAACACCACCATAAGTTGTTCCATTAACATAGGTACTAAAATGATGGTAGTAATTTCCAGCAGATTGTTGTCCAAAACTCTCAGCATAATTACTATTAGATGTAATACGGAAAGTTCTAACACCTACAGTTTGAGAACTTAAGCCAGTATCTCTAATTAACGTATCTTGTAATCTAGTATAACCCAAATTATTATAATTTGTCCATGAATTTACTTTAAATTGTACTAAACTCGGACCAGCATCATAACTATTTACTGGTGTTGAATAATCTCCACCATTGCCTATATTAAATGAATAATAATAACTTGATGCTGATACCACTACTGTTGTTATTGCTGTTATGACAACTATTAGGCTTAAAATGGAAAATACTTTGGCAAAACTTTTTTTCATCTTCATCACCTCCTTTCATGATTTAATAATATTTATTAAATTTTTCTTAAACTTACTAATTATATTAATAATAGTTATTAACACTAAGATTAAAGCTAATAAAATTATCATTTTTATTAATGCTTCGTAAGAAAATAATATCTTTATTCCACTAAAAGTAGAATCATATTGAGGTAAATATATTTGAAATAATTTCCATAATCCAAATATTAATGGCATTGATATTAGTAAAGTAACAATAAATGTTAAAATACTATTCGTAATGCATTGTATACTAAACTGCTGATTATTATATCCTAATAATTTATTTATCATTAAATTTTTTTCATCTTTTTTTATTCTAATAAAACTAATTATTAAAATAATCAATAATATAATTATCATTAAGCCTTTACTTAGATATATAAACAAATCAAATGATTGAGTTGCAACTTCAATATTTAAAGTTACAGATGGATTGGCATAATAACCAAGTTCTTTTAATTTTGCTTCAACCAAATGAGCATCTGATATTTTATTTAATTCATATATTAAAGAATTATCTTTACTAAATCCTTTTGCTGATTTATTTAATTCTTGAACATTAGAATAATAACTAAAACACATTGATTTATCCATAAAACGATTGTTTTTAGTATCATATAAGCCAATTAATTTAAATTTAGTTTTTTCACCATCTCCTAAATCTGATGCTAAAGTTATTTCTTTATTAAGATATTTTCTTAAGTCAATTTCTCTAGTTGTATCTAAATAACCATTCTCTGGATCTTTAACCATATCATTTCTAACAAATGGATAAAACTTATTTGGACATATTAATAAATTTTCATCTTTATTATTTTCATCTATTTGACTTCCCTCAACAACTTCTGGTGGATTAACAAATCCATGAACCATTATTACAGGCGTCTCGTTATATTCATCTGTTAATTCTTCCATACTAGTTAATGAATAATACCCATCAAAAGTATAAGCTCCAGCAACTTCTGGCATATCATCTAAAATCTGTTTTATATAATTATTTTTTCCTTGCTCATATAACATATAGGTTCGATAAAATACATTATTTAAAAGATGATTATCCCAATAATTTTTTACTGAAACTGGTAAAAAATTTACCACACACATAAAAGACATACAAATACTTAATAATATACAAATTGTTATATTTGATTTTATTCTAAAAAATTTTTTTATGCTCAAAAAACTAATCTTCGTCATAATTTATCTCACCATTTTCTAAATTATAAACTACATCTGCATATTTTTTAGCATCTTTGCTGTGACTTACCATTATTATGCATTTAAAATTTTTCGACATTTCTTTTAATAATTTAAAAATATATTCTTCATTTTCAACATCTAAATTACCAGTTGGTTCATCTGCTAATATAATATTTGGATTATTAGCTAATGCTCTAGCTATTGCTACTCTTTGCTGTTCACCACCAGATAATTCTTTTGGAAAATGTTTAATACGTTCTGATAAACCTACTTTGTCTAATAAAATTTGACTTTTATCTTCCATTTCCTTATAACTGTATTTTTTTTGATTTATTAACATAGGTGTTAAAACGTTTTCTTGAGCAGTTAAGAAATTATCTAAATAAAAATCTTGAAAAATAAAGCCAATATTAGTATTTCTTATTTTAGCTAATTCTTTTGATTTTAAATTATTTACTTCTTTATTATTAATCTTAACTATTCCATCATATTTAGAATCAATTAAACCTAATATATTCATTAGAGTAGTTTTACCTGAACCACTATGTCCAACAATTAAATAGAATTTACCATATTCAAATGACAAATTTATATTTTTCAAGGCAACAATATCTTTACCATTTTTATGATAAATCTTTGAACATTTTTTTATTTCTATTGCTACAACATTATCCATACTTTCCTCCTAATTTTAATAATAAAATTATATTATTTTCTTTACCCATAAAAAAGATATCACAAAAAACTGTTTTTTGATAGCAATTTATACTTGCAATTTAAAATATGTATTTTTTTCATCTCCATTGTTGTTTTCACTAAATTATGAAGTGAGATTTTCTTTAATTTGGCTCTTTATTTACCACTTGCAAATAAGTTGTTTTCATATTATTATAATATACATACAGGGAGGTAGAAAGTTGAATATGAATTTTAATAAAGAAATGGCTAATATAATGGCTGGTAGTAGGGTTAAAGCAATACATGGTGAATGTGTTGGAAATGTTGATCCATATATTGAATGGATAAAATGGTTATCTTATATTCCAAAATTCCAAAAAGAAAGAATGCAATACTTAAATTCTAAAGCAGTAGAAGAATTAACATTAGAAGAAATTGATGAACTAAGAACATATAGATATCAACATAGAATGTTAGAATTATTTAAAATATATGGAACAAACAAAATTTCTAAAAAAGAATATATGGAAGTTTATAACTTTATGGAAAGTGAATCTATAGATGATTTAATGCTAAGTAAATTATCTAAACAAGAACTTAAATATGCAAAAAAACAAATACAGTATTTTAGTAAAATATCAAATGAAGAATTACGAAAAAAAGTTAAAATTGAGCAAAAAGAAGAAAATTATCAAAATTTACCTATGGTAGACTCTTATATTTTACATATAATATCAAGAATTGATAATACAAGAAATACAGCAAAACTCAATAATGATATAAAACGTGAGCTTGAAAAAAATGATATTATGCTAAGAAGAAGCATTTATTATGCTGCTAATTCTTCATTATCTGTATTATAAATTTATAAAAAACAGTTAGTTTAATTATAAGACTAACTGTTTTTGTTATAAAATAAACTACTTTATATTTATAATTTATTTATCTTTCTTTTTATTGGTATAGTTTTTTAATATTAATGAAGTTACAATCCCTAGTGAAATGCCAAAGCAAATGCCAACCCCAACTCCTGCATAACTATTTAATACTTTACAAAAAACAATACTAAACAAAATAGTCATGGATATTCCAACACTAATTCCAACACTTAAATATGAACCTCTTTTCATCAATAAACCTCTTTCTATTTTATGTTTGCTCCATTTCTACAATTTGCATTTATTTCATAGAAATTATATCACAGATTTAAGAACTTTTATAATGCTTTTCTCATTTAATGCTTTAACTAAATATATTAGAATCAAAAAAGTAGTCCATTTTAATATTTAATTCTCTACATAGTTGATATAAGATATC
>CANQSO010000097.1 GCA_947626535.1 uncultured Bacilli bacterium
ACTTATAGTATGTGGTCTCATTTAAGACATCCTAAATCTGTTTGGTATAATCATACGTTAGTTATCTTAACATTACCGGAAAATGCTGCATATATTATTTCATCACCTACCCAATTTTTAATTGGAGCTACAAGGACTTATGTAAATGATCCTGTTAAAGATAAAGACGTGTTGATGAGTAAGATTAATGAATATGCTGCTAATATTGATAATTATTTTAAAACGGCTAGTTTAATAATTGAAGAGGCTAAATATTTTAATGATATTCATACTATTACTTTAGATAATCGCTTTACTTTAGATAGTAATAATCGTCAAGTATATCAAAGTAAGTTAGTAACTGAAGAACCATTCCATAAGAACTTTAATGAAGCTGTTAATTTATGGAAAGAAATGGATGGTAATGCAGCTACAAGTAATGGAACAGTTGTCTTCTTTAATGCTTATACAGCTTTAAGTGCTTATCCTACTTGGACTCATGAAATGGCTCATAATTTTGATGCAAGATTATTTTTGAAAAATAATGGTCGTCGTTATGATGCTGGTGGTGAAGATTATTCTGATGGTAACCTTGCTCAAAGATGGGGTGAAGGAGATATCAACATGAATTTAACTTATGATTTTGAACCAACTAAGAATTTAGCAACTAATTTAACTAGAGAAAGAATTAATTCACCAAGTAAGATTAAAGATTTCTATCAAAAAGAATTTGAAACTATTTACTTGTTAGATTACTTAGAAGCTCAAGCTTTCTTACAACTTACAAGTGCTGAGCAAGCAAGTATTGTAACTGAAGTATATTATCCTAATATTGAAAATGAAACTGAACATTTAAAATATAAAGTTACTGGTTATCGAAAAATTAGTGAAGAAGAAATATCTAAAATGGAATTAAAAACCATTAATGATTTATATGATCATCATTTAGTTATTTATCCAGGAGTTAAAGATCCAATATCTTATGGCGACAATAAATATGGAACTGAAAATATTTTTAGAACGCGTTGGTATCAAGCTTATAATGATTATGGTAGGCCTGACTCTTATACCTTAAAATTCTTTGCTTATGAAATGCTTGGTTATGCGGGATATGATAATGGTTATATTGAATATTATAGTAATATTAATAATAATGGTGATAAAGATAAGACTAAAACTGATTTAATGGCCTTAAGAAAAATAACTAATAATCCTACTATTACATTTGATAGTTATCGAAAGGGTTGTTTTGAAGAAGTTAAAAACAATTTAAAATATTATCAATACATTGATGTTAATCAAGTTGTTAAAGATTTCTATAATGCTTTAAAGGAAGATGCTAAAAATAATGATCGTGATTTAAAAGCTAGAAGAGAAGTTAGAAAAAATGCTTTCTTTAAAATCAAAATGGAAAGTAATGATTTTAGAAAAGATGTAATTGATAAGAAAAATCCCCATGAAGTAGGAGACTTTAAAATAAATCCTTAGGGGATTTTTTCTATTTCCCAAAATCAAAAAAAATTCAATTTTGGGAAATAGGATGATATAATGATAATAATGGAGGGAAGTTATGAAATTAATTAAAAGAAATGATTATTTGACTAAATTAATAAACACTATTAATACTCCTGATATAAAAGTAATTACTGGAGTACGAAGAGCTGGAAAATCTAAATTATTGGAAGAATTTAAAAGCTATATTGAAAAAAATGTGAAAGATTATAATATAATTCATATTAATTATAATTTAACAAAATTTGAAAATATTAATGATTATCATAAATTAATTGAATATGTAGAAGAACATTATCAAGAAAAGAAAGCAAATTTTTTATTAATAGATGAAATAGAAATGTGCATAGATTTTGAAAAAGCTATAAATAATTTTCATGCTGAAGAAAAGTATCAAATTTATATAACTGGTTCAAATGCTTTTTTAATGAGTAGTGATTTAGCAACTCTTTTTACGGGAAGAACTTATGAAATAGAAGTTTATCCATTTTCTTATAAAGAATATTTAGAATATTATGGAAAAGAAAACAATGATAGTTCATTTTTGAATTATGTATATGAAGGTGGTTTATCTGGTTCTTATTTGTACAAAGAAGATAGTGAAAAATATGATTATGTAAACAATATTTATAATACTTTAATAAAAAGAGATATATGTAATAAATATAATATCAAAAAAGAACATTTATTAGATATGATTAGTGATTTTTTAATGGATAATATATCAAATATTACCTCAACAAGAAATATAGCGGAAGTACTTACTAACAATAAAGACAATATTAATCATAAAACTGTTAGTTCCTATTTAAAATATTTATGTAATGCCTTTTTATTTTATAAAATAAATAGATATGATATACAAGGAAAAAAGTATTTAACTTCTCAATGTAAATATTATTTAGTAGATCAATCTTTTAAATTGGCTCGATTAGGTATAAAGAATCTAAATTATGGTAGAATTTATGAAAATATAGTGGCAATAGAGTTATTAAGAAGAGGCTATAATTTGTATGTAGGGACATTATATGAAAAAGAAATAGATTTTGTGGCTATCAAAAGAAATGAAAAAATATATATTCAAGTATCTAGTGAAATAAGTGATGAGAATACTTTTAAAAGAGAAGTAGAACCTTTACTTAAAATCAAAGATGCATATCCTAAAATTCTAATTGCAAATACTCATCAAGATTTATATACTTATGAAGGTATAGAAGTAATTGATATTAAAAATTGGCTTGTAGATATTTAATATTCCTATTTCCCAAAATCAAAAAAAATTCCATTTTGGGAAATGAGATATTTTTTATCTAAGATAAAAAGAAGTGGTTATTGTTTCACTTCTTTTAAGTTTGGTTTATTAAATAATTTAGCTAATTCGCCTTTTTTTCTTAATCTTTGATATATTCTTGGTTTTATTGGTAAATCAAATTCGCCAATAAATTCATACATTTTAGGATTAAATCCTAATTTAAATTCATTTAAGCCATGATAAGGATTGTTTTTACTTAAATCACCAGTCATGCCATTTAAGTCTAGATAATCAAAATCTTTTTGATAATGTTTTATTAAAGCGTAGTGCAAAAAATAATTGGGATTAAAGACTTTGTATTTTTTATCATAACCACTTATTAATATATTGACGCGATTATTAAATTTAACAACCAAAGCACCAGCTATATATTTCTTTTCTTTTTGCTTATTTAATTCTGTAGCTAAATAAACATCATTTTTATAAGCTAAAACTTTTTTATCAGACATCATTTTTTTATTAATATTTTTTCTGTTATTATTCTTAATTAATTCTTGGTTATATTGATTATTTTTTTCTAATTCTTCTTCATAAATTTTTCTTGCTTTAACCAAGTATTCTTTAGGGTCCACATAGACAAGTAATAAATCAATCATTTCATCTTTTTTAAAAGCATTGTAATAGTCTTTATAATAAAACTCATCACAGGTTTTCTTTCTTCTAATAAAAGGTTCTAGAATATCTAATCCACTACGACTACTAACTTCTAGTTTTAAGCCTTTAACTAAAGAACGATTTATTTTATTTCTAGTATTCTTATTAATATCTTTTAAATTAAAATCTTTTAAAGATATAATAGCATTATAACGAGGAAGAATCGATTCAAAATATAAATTATCTTTTAACTTAATATAGTTATTATCTTCAAGAATTTTCTTTATTTTAATATTTGGTAAATTGAAAGTATCAGTTTTAGTTATTTCTTTAGTAGCTATTTCGGGATTAATTTTAATAAAAATAATATGTTTTTTCTTATAATAATTTATTAAATCTTTTGTAAAATTTCTAACTAATCTTTCATCAAAATAATCTAAAATAAATCCTTTAGGTGCATAACCATATTTATATTTCTTATTTATCTTTT
Source organism: uncultured Bacilli bacterium (assembly GCA_947626535.1). Classification (GTDB taxonomy): domain Bacteria; phylum Bacillota_I; class Bacilli_A; order RF39; family UBA660; genus Ventrenecus. Next base: position 3,888 of record CANQSO010000097.1, read on the forward strand.
TAAATAAAATAATTGATACAGCATGAATTTTATTAAAATCATCAACATAACCAATAATATCATGTTCATAACCTTGTTCACTCATTAATAAAGCATAATTTATAGTTTGATAATGATTAGCTAATGGATTAGCTTTAATAAATTTCTTAAAATCATTTAATGAAATATCCTTAATTAACATAAACATCCCCCTTATTTGGTTGTTTATTATAAAATAAAATACTTGATTTGTCAATTTTAGTATTTTATAATTATATTGGTGATAAAATATGTATAATGATAAAGAAAAAACGGTAAAAAAGAAAAAAAATACTAAAAAAGGAAGAAGATTTTTCTTTTTACCATTAAAAGATAGTGAAAGAGTTTTATCAAATACTGAAAAAAAATATTTTAAAATATTAAATAGTGAACTTATTATTAATATTTTATTAATTGCTTTAGGAATAATTTTATGTTTTGCTAATTTTAGTTTTAATATAATATTAGGAATAATATTTATAATTTATGGTTTAATTAAAATATGGGCATTTAAATATCGAAATGATATAAATTTATATAGTATAAGTATTATATATGGATTAATTAGTATTATTATAGGAATTATTACTATGTTTGCTAATGTAAATGTTATGATTGGTTTATGGTTTATACTTTTAGTAATAGAAAATTTAGAATTAGTTATTAGATTAAAGAAAGTTGAAGAAAAAAGTTGGAATTTTGTATTAATGTGTAGTGTTTTAACTTTATTTATAGGTATCCTTATAATGGTTAATCCTTTTAATAATTTAAGTGTAGATCAAGTTATAGGAATATTTTTAACTTTATATGGAGTATTATGTAGTACTAAAATATTTATGTTAAAGAATAGATCTTATAATTTTATGTAGAAAAGAAGAACAATACTTCTTTTTTCTTGAATGATGATGGGGTTTTGTTTTATACTAATGATAAGTATATGAGGTGGTTTTAGTGGTACAAATTAAAGATCTTAAAGCAAGAGAAATATTAGATTCTAGAGGTAATCCAACAGTTGAAGCTAAGAT
>CANQSO010000098.1 GCA_947626535.1 uncultured Bacilli bacterium
CTTCTATTTGCACGCCATCAATAGCATTACCTAAATTACCAGCATAGTCATTACGATTTTTAACCCAAGGTAACCATTCATTTTTAACTTTATCATGAACGCGCATGCGATAAGTATCTAAATAAACACCACCCATAGCATTGCCAAAGTTACCAGCATATTCATTTGTAGCAATGACAACATTAGGTAACCAAATTCTTTTTTTATTGTCATATGATTGATATGTTATTTGCCGGTCTTCATTAGGTAGGTCATGGTCTAAATAATAAGTTGGATTAATAACTTTATTATTTGGATTTCTTACTTCAAAATGAAGATGAGCTCCATAAGCATTACCAGAATCACCCATAAAACCAATTTTCTCGCCCTTTTTTACCCTTTTTCCATTCTTTACATAAACATCTTTTAAATGGGCATACAAAGTATAATAACCATTATCATGTTTAATCTTGACATAATTACCATAACTTCTTGTTCCTGTTGAACCTTTAGCATTAGGTATTCCCGTTTGAGTTAAAATAACTAAACCATCCGAATGGGCTATAATGGTATCTAATTGATTATATTTTTTTACAACATCAACACCATTATGATTATTACCAAAAGCATCAGTAATTTGATTTTCAGCATTTAATAATACTCTACTCATATAAAAACCTTCTTTCTAAAAATAATTTATGAATTTTTAGAAAAAATGGCTGTTTAATTGTCACAAAAAAAGAAATTTGGCATATAAAAAGACTTATTTAGGTTCTTTAAACTTTACCTCAATAAGTCCTTTTTCTAGTTCCTCTAAAGCTCTTCCTATACTCCGTTTATTCTGATACTCATTTTCATCTAATTGATAATGATTCTTTTCTAGCATTTGTTTACTTCTCATAGCTGCTACATGCACTAATTTGTATTTTGAATCAACGATATTAAGAAGTTTATCAATAGAAGGATATAACATATCAACCACTTCCTTACATTAATATCATACTAAAAATTACTAGTTTAATACAATCTTTGTCTTAAAATTTTGACAGTGAATTGACAAAAAAATTATTTTTTTTAATTTTATAGTATATTTTTAAAATAAAAGAATATACTATTAGTGACATAATTAATGATTTCATTAATTATGTCTTATTAAATATAGTCCGTAAATAGGCGGACAAAAAGAACTGGTTCTTATTCCAGTTCTTTTAATTTTTCTTCCATCCATATTGGTAGTTGCTTTTTTAAAGGCGCGAACCCATGGTCAATATAAGTTTCTTTATCCATTGCATAAGATGTATTTTTAATACTACATTTCATTTGTTTTAAATCTTCATCAATTTCTAAGATAACACATGGTATTACGTCCCCTAATTGGGCATAATCGCCAACATTTTTTACAAAATGCTCACTAAGTTCAGAAATATGAATTAAGCCAGTATATCCTTCATCAAATGTTAAAAAAATTCCATAATTTTCTAAACCAGTAACGGACCCGTATGCAACATCACCAATTTGATACGTTTCCATAAACTCACCGACAACATTATATCACGAAATTTTACTTTACAACAAATAAATTAACTTTTATAATGTTTAAATGAGGTGGCATTATGAATGCAATGGAAAAAATTAAAGATTTACTTGATGATATAAGACCTTTTTTAAATATGGAAGGTGGAGATATTGAATTAATTAAATATGAAGATAATTATGTTTATATAAAATTAACTGGAGCATGTGCCAATTGCGGTTATCAAGATGTAACGATTAAAGAAAATATTGAAAGTTACCTAAAAGAAGAAATACCAGAAATAAAAGGCGTTGTAAACGTTAGTTTATAATTATTTCATTAGCCAATCAATAGCCTCGATTGGTCCAAAACCCGCTATGATTTCATAGCTTTTTTTTAAGAAATCTTCTATCTCGGGAGTTTTTTCCATTATTTTTATTAAACAATCTTCATCGACATTAAAGTTCATAACATTTTCATATAAATCAAAATAATAACTTGGATAAATTAATCTAGCATATAACATATTTAGGGAATATAAATCTAGATGATGCATTTTTAAATAAGATTTTAAATCAATTAAAGCATATTCTTTATCTACTAACATTTCCCCTTTTAAAAATTCAGCAACATCTCTTACTTCTAAATCAAAAATTAAATTTAGAGGATTATCATAATTTAGATGGGTATTAGGATATTTTACTCTTTTATGACTTAAAACTAAATTTTTATTGATTGGTTTAATTGTGGCATTAATTTTATTTACATAACTAATAGCATTTTCACACAAGCCAACAAAATACCCAAAAGTATTAATAACCACCTTTTTATCTTTACCCAACTGGCTAATTTGATATTCAAAATAATCTACTTTTTCGCTCCATAAAAAATTCCAATCTGGTCTTTCTAAATGATGATTTTGAGAATTAAGGGGCATTTGATCCCAAATTTTTAGCATATCCATTAAAGAATATTCTTTATTAGGCTCAGTTAAAGTAAGTAAGACATATGGTTCATTATTTTCTAAAATAGTTAAAGACTTGGAAATGGTAGGAACTATTTGATGAGCAGGATAGTTTTTGCTTAAAAGTTCTTGTTGTAATTTAACAATATCTTGAAATTCAGCCATATTTCTTCTTACTTTAGTTAAATAAAAATATTGTTCATTAATTTTAAAGGAATAATAATTTAATTCTTCTTTTAAATCTTGAACTTCAATTTTATATTCATATCTTATTTTATCTTTCATATTAAATTATATGAAAAAAGTCTAAGATTTTTTCTTAGACTAAGCAATTTTTTGTAATTCTAAACTAGGAGCTTGATTACTCATTTCTACGGAATTTTGATAGGCCATATTAGCAATTTGTTCTTTGGCTTGAGCATTTTTTAAATGGTCACTAGCTTGTTTTTTTAAACTATTTGCTTCATTTATTGTTTCAGTTATTTTTTTTTTATAAGCATCAACAATGCTTTTTATTTTTTCTTGATATTCACGAGTGGCAGTCTCAATTTCTTGTTGCATTTTATCAAAATCATTTTCTTTAATTTCTTCAACAATTTCTGGTCCACTGACAACTGGTGGTTCAATAGCTGGTTCTACTACTGGATTTTCGATAACAGGTTCAGGATTGATAACGGTTTCAATAGCAGGAGCATCACTTGCAAATGGCGTTATAACATCATCAACTGGTTGGTTTACTGTAGGTGCTACTTCAGATATTTCATTTACTGGTTCAACAACTGGATTAGTAGGAACTACACTTACTTCAGGTTGAGGGTTAACTGGAGCTTCAATTACAGGTTTACTTTCAACATTATTTACACCAGTTGGCGCTACTGTTTCAACTACGGCTTCTTCTTTAACTGGAGCAACTGTGCTAACAAAATTTTTAAAATTAGCTGTCAATGGATCTGTTTGGGCAACTGTAAGTCCTAAACTACGTCCAGGACCAATATCAGCTTGTAAATTATCATTGCTGACATATTCAATATTATGAGCATTATTTTTAATAATATCTACGACAACTGATTTAACTTCTGACCAAGCATTTTCATCATTGATTGCTTGATAAACTCCATTTTTTTCCCACATAAACTCTAAAACATTATTACCATTGTTCATTTCTTGTTTATCTAAAATTAAAATTGGAACATTTTTAATATTTGGTTTACTATCATCAACAACCTTAAAATGAGCAACTAATTTCTTTTCTTCAATTTCTCCATTCATTTTATTTAATATAACTTTTTCTTTCATTGGAACCCTCTCTCCATTCTAAATAAATTATAGCAAAAATTATTTTACTGTGCAACATCTTCTTTAGCTAAAATAAAATATTTGCAACCATACGCACAATAATCTTTTAAATAATCATCTACTTTATCAATATCATTAATTGATTTAAAATTAGGATTTCTTCTACTATTAAAACCTTTTAATCTTAATTTTCCATAAGACCAATCTCCTAAAATATAATCAAAATCTTTAAAATAATCAGTTATTATTTTTTCAGTTTCTTCTAAATTAAAACCATCTTTTTCATTTTTAAATATTGAATAAGTTTGGTCTAATAATTTTACTTTTTCCATTTTCACACCTCTTTATGATATTCTAATTGCTACTATAAATAAAGTTAAAGCAATTGTTACAACTACACTTATTAATAATAATAAATCAACATAACCATTCCCACTTGTTAAGCGATTACCATATTTTTTATAATAATTAACGGCATCTATTAATAAATCTCTTTTATTTTCTTCATTTTCATCTATTTTAAAGAATGCATATACTTTATGATTAGCTTCTTCTAATTCTTCGGAAGTCATTTTAGATACTTCATCGACGGTATATCCTAAAAGTAAATAAGCATCAATAAATAAAGTTGCTTTTTTAACTGGCGTTAAATCAAAAGTATGCTCACTAATATAATTTTGTCTAGCTAAATAATAATCTAAACAAGTTGTATCTTCTAAATAATAGTTAGTATAATCGGTTAAATAAGTATTAGTTGATAAACATATATATTTTTTAAAATTTTCTAATTCCCCTTCTAATAAACCAATTTTCTTTTTCTTTAAGAAAAACATTTCAATTAAATATTGTTCAATTTTTACTAAAAAAATATTAGGTCTTTCTTTGGAAGTTCGGCAAAAAGAATCAAAACATTTTTTAAAATCATTTAATTTTTCTTTACTAAATCCATATTTCATAATATTTTCATCAAAACCATTTTGAAGAGATACATTTTTATTTAAATAAGGATTAATAATTTCTAACTCACCATATATTTCAACTAAGGTTCTTATAATAATTACAGGAAAAGATAATGAACTAGAAAGTTTTTGGTCTTTAGTTGCTAAAAAACTTTCAATAGCTAAGGTAAATTCTTTACTTATAAACTCTTCATTTCCCATATTCTATTCACCAT
>CANQSO010000099.1 GCA_947626535.1 uncultured Bacilli bacterium
AATAAAGAAAAATCAATTTATCAAAATGAATTAGAAAGTAGAAAAGATGCTGTATTAGATACGATAACGTATTTACTTTTAAATGGAATATTTCTAGGGATGTTAGTTATGGCAGATGAAAAAGAAAAAAGTGATTTAGAAAAGTTAAAAAGAGAATATCAAGTTTTATCTAGAAAGAAAAAATAGAAAGGCGGGAATTTTTTGAACAACATTGAAAAATTTATATTACAAATTATTAATAAAAAAGATTATGAGTTAGGTTTAGAATATGACGAAGATAATATTTATATGGATGAACCTTATTACGATAATGGTTGGAAGAATTATGTTTTTTCTGTTTTTAATTATCGAGTTGAATATAATGTTCATATTTTAAAAAATAAAGAACGTTTTCGTTTTTTTTGCGATTGTTCAAAATTTTATCATTATCATTCTTGTGAACATCTTGCCGCTTGTTTAATTAGTTATAGTAATGAAATATTTGAAACTGGTTCTAATAAATTTAAATTAGAAGAAAAAAGTAAATTATTTTTAAATCGCATCAAAAATAATTACAATCATAAATCTTTAGGCATAAAAAAACAATTAAAATTAGTTTCATCATTAAATTTTAATTTTTATGAAAATCGTTATCGAGGTAATACAGTTGAAACTAATTTAAAAGTTAAAATTGGTGATGATAAATTATATATCTTAAATAAGAAGTTTTGGGATTTTATCGAAGCTTATTATAATGAAGAAAAATTTAGTTTTGGCGTGTCTTTTACTTATGACCCCGATAAATATTATTTTTCTAAAAAAGATGAAGATTTCTTACGTTATTTAGAAACAACTTTTAACTATAATAATTTAAGAGATTTTAAAATGGATGATAATATTTTAAAACAATATTTAGAAAAAGAAGAAGAAATAAATGTTGACAATTTAAATAAAAAAATTAAAGTTAAAAATGGTTTTTTCTATGATGCCATACTTACTAAAGAAGATAATTACTATCGTTTAAATTTACAATGTAATTATCAAGATGTTTATGAATTAACATCTGACTTTGAATATATTTGGTATCAAAATAATATATATCGCTTGAATTATAAAGAACGAAAGTTATACCGGGAATTAAGATATCATGATTTAAATGAATTATTATTTGATGAGCAACAATTTTTAGATTTTAAAAACTATTTATTACCATTTTTAAAAAAACAAATTACTGTTGATGAATCGGTTCCTAATTTAGTTATATCTAAAGAACCTAAAGTAAGTTATTATTTTGATTTAGAAAGTGATTATATTTCGGCTAAAATTGTTTTTGATTATGATGGCTTTGAAGTTTTATATAACCAAATAAAAGATGAAGATGTCATTTTAAGAGATGAAGAATTTGAAAATAAATGTTTTGAAGAAATATTAAAATATGGTTTTAAAATAAAAAAAGATAATATTGTGTTAGAAGATATAGATGATATAGCTGATTTTTTAGATGTTGGTTTAGAAGAACTTGGTAGTAAATATCCCGTTTATACTTCTGAAAAATTAAAAGAAACTAATATTATTAAAAAGCCTAAAGTATCTTCAACTTTCCATTTAGGAATGAATCAAATTTTAAATTATCATTTAGATTTAGAAGGTGTAGAAGAAAGTGAATTACTTAATATTTTTGCCTCTTTAAAACAAAAGAAAAAATACTATCGTCTAAAAAGTGGAGACATTATCGATATCAATAGTGAAGAAATTAAAGAATTAGAACAATTACAAGAAGAACTACAATTAGATTATGAAATGGATGGTAAAATCCCTAAATTCAGGGCCCTTTATTTAGATAGCTTAAAAGAAAAATCAAATATTATTGAAACAGATGATACTTTTAATGACTTTATAAATAACTTTAAAGAATACAAAAATTGTAAAGTAAGATTTACTAAAGAAGAAAAAGAAAAATTAAGAGATTATCAAATTGAAGGTGTAAAATGGTTATACACCATTTATAAATGTGGTTTTGGTGGTATCTTAGCCGATGAAATGGGTTTAGGAAAATCTTTTCAAACCATTGTGTTCTTAAGAAAAATTTTAGAAAAAGAAGATAAAGTTTTAATTGTCGTGCCAACTTCATTAGTTTATAACTGGGAAGAAGAATTTAATAAATTTGGACCAGAAATGAAATATCACGTTTTTGCCGGAATTAAAAATCAAAGATTAGAAGAATTAAAAAAATATGATGGCAATATTTATATTACTAGTTATGGATTATTAAAAGAAGATTTTAATTTTTATAAAGATTTAAATTTTAAAGTTATGATTATTGATGAAGCCCAAGCTATCAAAAATCCGATGACTGATATTTCTAAAACTGTAAAAAGAATAAATGCTACAGCTAAATTTGCTTTAACTGGAACACCAATTGAAAATTCCGTTATTGAATTATGGAATATTTTTGATTTTATCATGCCTGGTTTTTTAGGCAATATTACTAATTTCAGTCAAAAGTATAAAATGAAAGAAGAATTTGATGATGAAGTTAATGAGTTATTAAGTAAATTAAAAAAGCAAATAAAACCATTTTTACTTAGAAGAAAAAAGAGTGATGTAGCCAAAGAACTACCAGATAAAATTGAAAATACCATTATTGTTGATTTAGAAGATGAGCAAAAGAAAATTTATGCGGCCGCGGTTGAAGAAGCTAATTTATTAATGAATAAAGCAATCGAAAATGGGGGATTTATTAAAAACAAAATGATTATTTTAAGTTTGCTTACTAAATTAAGACAAATTTGTATAACCCCAGCAATTTTATTTGAAGATTATCAAAAAAATTCTAGTAAGATTGAAGAATTAATTAAAGTCGTTAAAGAATGTATTTTAAATGGTCATAAAATATTATTATTTACTAGTTTTAAAACGGCTTTAGAAATTGTTAAAAAAGAATTTACTAAAAATGGTATAACGAGTTACACAATTGCTGGAGATGTTAAAAGTAAAACGAGAATGGAATTAGTTAATGCTTTTAACAATGATGATACCAATGTCTTCTTAATTATGTTAAAAAGTGGGGGAACCGGTCTTAATTTAACAAGTGCTGATGTGGTTATTCACTTAGACTTATGGTGGAATCCTCAAGCTGAAAACCAAGCAACTGATCGAACTCACCGTATTGGTCAAACCAAAGTAGTTGATGTTATTAAAATTGTATGTAAAGATACTGTTGAAGAAAGAATATTAGAATTACAAGAAAGAAAAAAGCAATTAAGTGATAAATTAATTGAAAATGGCACCGATGAAGCGACATTTATAAAAAGCTTAACTGAAAAAGATATTAGAGATTTATTAACTTATGAAAATGAATAAATGGAGGCTTTATGATTACGATTAAATATCAAAAATTATATGAAAATTTTCTTAACCACTATAAAAATATTCATATAAATCCTTGGCATGAAATATCTTTAGAATAATTAGAAAAAATTTATAATCATTTAATTAATTCTTTTAATATCGATAATGACTATAATTTTAAATATTTTATGGATTATATTATCAAAAGATTAAGTGGATTATCTGATGCTCATACTAAATTTGATTTAATTTCGCCTATTCCTATAAACTTTAAAATGTTTGATAATGAAATATTAGTTAATTATCCTTTGGAATTAAAAGGCAGTAAATTATTATCTATTAATGACTATAATATGGATAGAGTTATTAATGAATTAGAAAATGTTATTACTTATGGTACATTAGGAAAAAGAAGATATGAAATTGAAAAAAGTTTGTTTAATAGATATGTATTATTTGGTTTGCCATTATTTAGAAATAGTGAAGAATTAACATTTAAAATAGAAAAGTTAGATGGAACTATTATTGAAAAGAAATTCAATAGAAATGATACTTACGAAAATGAACTTTTTAGTAGTAACAAATATTTATATGGTAATAATTGTGAATATAAATTTATTGATAATTGTTTAATATATAATCATAGTTCAGTCCAAAAAAAGTTTGAAAATAAAATTATGGAAGCAATAAATAAACTTCAAAATGAAGATTTAACAAATATTGATACGATTATAATTGATTTAAGAGGTAATCTAGGAGGCAATTCTACTTTAAACAAACCATTAATGAATTTCTTAAATGAAAATAAAGATAAACAATTAATATGTTTAACTGATTACCGAGTTTTCTCTGGGGGAAGATATGCTTTAAGAGATTTAATTAAATTAGGAGCAATTACAATTGGTGAAGAAATTAGTACACCTTTAAATTGTTATGGTAATAGCAATTACCTAAATATAGATAAATACTATTTTTCTGTTTCTGAATGTTACTTTCATCCTTTCCTTGGTTTTAGTGCAGAAAGCAAAGAAGAATTTCAAAAAGAAGTTACGGAAAGATTATTAAAACCAATGATATTTAAACCAGATATTCTTATTAATGAAACAAAAGAAGATTACATAAATGGAATAGATACTATTTTAAATTATGCTATTTTTTATAGTAAAAATAATTTAAGAAAGATGTAAGAAAAAATGTGTGCAAAAAAATTGCACGTTTTTTTGTGGTTTTATTTTCTCAAAAAAAAGGAAATTGATACCCTTATAGGTAATATATGGGTAGAAGAGTAAATTAGATTTACTTTTCAATAGAAAGGAGGAACTCTATGGATAGTTCTTAATTATTTAAAATATTTTTCGAGAAACAATAATCAAATGAAAGACATCTGGTAATATGTCAAGATAAAATTTAGCAGATATTTAAATAATTTACTGCTATATCAAATAAATTATTC
>CANQSO010000100.1 GCA_947626535.1 uncultured Bacilli bacterium
TTTTTAAAAGGAAAAGGCATTCCTTCTCGAACAAGACTTTATGAAATTCCTAAGGATATTACTTATCAAATTGTTCCCCCAAGAATGAGCTTATACATCCAAAAAAGTAGCGAGGTTGTTAATATTTATTTAGATTTTGTAAGCGAAAACGATTTACATATTTATTCGATTGATGAGTGTTTCCTAGATGTTACAACTTATCTAAAATATTATGGTTTAACTGATGAAGAACTGGCCTTAAAAATTTTAAAAACAATTGAGAAAAAAACCGGTCTTACTGCTACTTGTGGAATTGGACCTAATATGTTACTTGCTAAAATTGCCATGGACAAAGAAGCTAAAAAATATAAAAATGGTATTGCTAAATGGACCTATGAAGATATCCCCAAAAAACTTTGGCCAATCACGCCTTTAAGTGAAGTTTGGGGTATTGGCAAACGCCTAGAAAAACGCCTTAATAATTTAGGTATTTACTCTATTTATGAGCTAGCCCATTATGATCAAAATACTTTAAAAGAAAAATTTGGCATTTTAGGTCTTGAATTATATGAACACGCGAATGGCATTGATAATTCTTTAATATATGAATTTAAACATCAACCTAAAGAAAAATCAATTAGTCATAGTCAAGTTTTATTAAAAGATTATTATGATGATGATATTTTATTAATTATTAAAGAAATGTTAGAAGTTTTAACCAGAAGACTTCGAACTAATCATTTAGAATGTATGGTTATTAACTTAAGTATTAGTTATTCTAAAAATATTGGTGGTGGTTTTACGCATAGTCTAAAATTAGAATGTGCAACTGATAATACTGATAATCTCTATCAAATTTGCAAAAGTATTTTTGATCGTTATTATCTAGAACATACGCCCATTAGAAAAGTTGGAATATCTTTAGGTAAATTATCTAAAAAAGAAGGAATTCAATTAGATTTATTTGAAAATTTCGAAAAAAAAGTTTTAAATGAAAAATTAGATTATACTTTAGATAATGTTCATAATAAATATGGTAAAAATAGTATTTTAAAAGCTACTAGTCTTTTATCTTATTCAACTATTAAAGACCGTAATCAAAAGATTGGAGGTCATCATGAATAATCGTAATGAAATTAAATGGTTACCTTTTAATTCACTTATTCCTTCTAATGAAGTAATTAAAGATTTAAAAGAAAAAAGAAATTATCAACAAATGCCTACTTTAAGTGAAGATGAATTATATAATTTAGAAGAACTTATTAAGAAAGCTTTTCATACCAATGAAAAAATCCAAGTTACTTATTTTTGGAAAAACCATTTTTATACGAAACTTGGATTTATTATTAAAATCGATTCTAATCAAAATAAAATTTACTTTGATGATTATTCTTCACTATATTTTGAGCAAATCTTAAAAATCAAATTATCTAGTTAAATATTCATTATAAATAGCTTTTTTTTCTAATAATAATTCATCTAAATCATTTTGATTATTGAAAAATTCAGTTTGAAGTTCTTCTAACTTTCTTCTTTCTGCTAAATAATTATAACGAGATTTTAATTGACTTCTTTTAGTAGCATATTTCATAGTTATTTCATCATATTTTTTAGCATATTGTTCTTTAGATAATTTTTTTCTTCTTAAGAATAAAAACTTCTTAGCTCTTATTTCTTGCTTATGATAATCACTTAATATTTTTTCAATACTACGACGATTATCTTGATTTAAAATAGTAACTGTTTTTGAAACCATTTCATTATTAACTTGATGAATTTTATCATTAACCTTTGAAATAGATGCAGTATATCTATTTTCAATTAAAATGGGCATTGTTTCATTTAATTTATTAATTATTTTTATAATAACATATAACCAACTATTATTTTCAATAGGTTCTACATTCATATATAAAGAACCTAAATATTCACCATCAATATCTAAGAAAACAATTTTTTGATGTTTACTAGCAAAATAAGCTGTCACACCATTATTAAAATCAGCAGTTAATATATTACTATTTAAATCTAACGCTAATTCTAAATTATTAGCTTTTATTTTAACAATTTTTTTATCATGATAATATAAAGTTATAGTATCATTTACAGTTTGATATTCTTGCATTAATAACTTTTTTTCAAAATTGTAATAATTAATTACTCCCATTTCATCTTTTTCAACAATATATTTCATAAAAAAAAGTCCCCCTTTTTTAACACGATGGATACTATATCATAAAATGCTTTAAAAAGCAAATAAAACTCAAGCCAAATTATAACCATAATATAAACAAATTTTAGCTTTAATTATTGTTTATATAAAAACCACCATCAAAATTAATATTGGAATAATTTGAATTAATTTGTTTTTTATGAATAAGTTTATTATTTTTATAAATTGTAATATATTTTGTATTATCGAGAGAAACGCTATAATCGTTTATATTTTCAACATTATCAATTTTTTTTGATTTTTTAGGCAAATATTTTACTAAACTGTAATCACCTATGGCAATTCCTAAGCTAATTTCTTCACAATAATTTTCATTAATTGCATAAGCAAAATTATTGCTATCGCCTATTCCTCCGTTACCATTTGATTTATATACTAATACTAAATCGCTATTAATGATTAAATAATATTCCTTTAATAAGCTATATGACAATAACAAAATAGGTAATATAATAAATGATAATATAACTAATATAGACTTCTTTGAATAGGAAATCATTTCATTACCTTTTTTATTTTTTTGGAACATATAATAATAGAAACAATATATATTATTATTGCAATCAATGATATTAATGCTAAAAGTAACATTTCAAGGCCCGTATCTATACTTAAAACATTTGGTATAACAACAATATTTAAAATTAAATACACTATATAAAAAGCATTAATTGTCTTAATATATTTGCAATTCCTTTTGTTTTCATTTTTTATTGAATAAACCAATATTGGTATTGAAAGTAAACTAACAATTATTATGATAAAATGTTTAGTATTTTATGACATATCTTATGCATACAAAAGATATGTCATAAAATTATTGTACCTAATTTTTAACGAATAGTTTATATAAGGGGAAAGTAACTATTCTTTTTTTTGATAAAAATGTAAAAGTTAAAGACAATATTAAAAAAATGATTAAAATAATATAAATTTAGATATAATGACCCCTTACCCCTAAAGTATGGAATCCTGATAAAAAGATAAAATTTTAATTGATACAGAGTCGTTGATACTTAAAAAAGTAATTGAATTTAAATTATCATTTAAAACAAGATTATCGTGTTCATGTTTTAAATAAGCTAAAAATTTACCTTTAAATAAAGAACTTAAAACTTGAACTTTAAATAAATAGTTCTTATTGCAAGAAACCCATTGATTATTTTTTAAACCACCACCAGTAACAATAGAATGAATATGAGGATGAAATTCCATAGTTTGACCCCAAGTATGAAGAATAGAAGTGATACCAACTTTGGCACCAAGCCATTTAGGATCATCTGATAGTTGTAAGATAGCTTCACTATTTGCTTTAAATAAAATTTTATAACAAATATCTGGATTAAATAAAAATATTTCATTTAATTCATAAGGAACAGTAGTAATGATATGAAAATATCTACAATCAAGTAAATAGCTTGATTCTTTTTGAATCCATTTTTCACGAGCATAATTTTGACACATAGGACAATGACGATTTCTACAAGAATTATAGCCGTAGTATTCTTCACCACATTCAGTACAAATACAAACATGATTACCTAAGTTTTCTGTTCCACAGTTTTTAATAGCATTAAAAACTTTCCATTGTTCTTTAGACAAATTATGGTTTTTAATATATTCATTACCATAAGTTTGAAAGATATATTGAGTAGTAAACTTAGACATATTTAATATCCTCTAGTTCATTAAAGTTTTGAGATAAATGTAAGTAAATTATTGTAGTATTTAAGCTTTTATGGCCAAGCATTGATTGTAATGAAAGCAGCGAACCACCATTCATTAAATAATAAGTGGAGAAAGCGTGGCGAAGACTATGGAAAGAAATATTGTTATCTAAATTGTAATTATCTTTAATTGTTGAAAAATAATTAATAATTGTTTTTGAATTCATAACTTCTTTACCATTAGTTCCCAAAAATAAATATCCTGATTTAATATTTTTTTCTTTACAATAAAGTCTTAAAAAATAAATAGTAATATCGGGAAGAATAGTAAATCGTTCTTTATTTCCTTTACCAAGAACTTTTAATTTATGTTCATTAGGATAAATATCTTCTACTTTAATCTTAGATACTTCCTCAACTCTAAGACCTGAACAAAAAGCAAGTAACAACCAACATTTGTGTTTTAAATTTTTTTCATCATTGATAATTTTAAGAAAATCTTTTTTAGTCAAAATTGTAGGTAACTTTTTTGTTAGTTTACATGATGGAATTAATAATCTGTTTAAAGAAATATTAAAACATACTAAATACAATAATCGAATAGAAGCAACAGCTACATTATATGTTGCTTTACATCGATTTGGTTTAATAAAAGTATCATTTAAAAAGAGAATTATATCTGATTCTTTTAAATCTTTAATATTAGTTTTATGGTCAAAATAATTAAAAAACTGTAATATTCTACATTGATAATTAATAAATGTTTTTTCACTCCTTCCTCTTAAAATTAAATTTTCATGGACCTGTTCAATCCATATTTTTTGATTTAAATCACTATTTGCACAGTGGTCTTATTAAGGATTTGGATTATTAAAAAAGTCTCTATATTTTAATTCAATAT
>CANQSO010000101.1 GCA_947626535.1 uncultured Bacilli bacterium
TTCTTTCTTTGCAAGTATTGTATCATAAAATGTAATAATACAGTAATATATTTAAAACAAAAAAGCAAGCTAACCAACATAGGTTTTCTTACTTTTCTTTTAATATTTAACTGTTTAACTTTAGAATTTCTTCTTTAGTTAAACCAGTTATTTCTTCAATATCATCTAAATTATCACCACGAGATAGCATTTTCTTAGCAATTTCAAGACTTTTTTTCTTTTCGCCCTCTTCAATACCTTCTTCAAGGCCATCCTCTTTACCATTATTATAAACCATTTCTTGGTCTAACTTCTTTTTATCATAATATAATAATTCATCTAAATCACTACTTAACTTTTCAGCTTCTTTTAAAAATTCTCTCATAAAACTTCCCTCTTCATATAATTCATATAATATATTTTTATTATTACACACAAATATATATAATGATTTTTCTAATTCATCTGTAATATTATTATAGCCTAACTTTTTTAAATATTCAAGATTTATATCTATATAATGGACTCCTAAATTTCTTGATATTAATAAATCTTTTTCAATCATTTCACTTTCATAAATAAATTTATTTTGACCAAAGTAATCAAAGCCATCAATATTTATACTATATACTTCTTTTAAATTTTTATAATCACTATTAGGCAATAAATCTCTTAAATATAAACAACATACATAAGAAAAATTTTTCTTAGATAAGCTTTTATAATCGTTATAATTTATTTCTAATGAAATATAAATTTTATCATTTTCAAATACTAAATCGGCTTCTGAATTAATATTTTTATTATTTAAAGCTATTTGGGGATGCATTATTTTAAAATCTCTTTTAAGATTTTCTATAGGAACTTTTATAGCTTTACTTATTATCAGATATAAAAAATCTTCACTTGCTTTAGAACCAGTAGTAAATAATTTCTTAACAATTCGATCACTTAACATATAAAATTTTTCCTTTTTATTCTCTTTTTTTTCATCAATAACGGCGTTTTTCATCAAATTAATCCTCCCTTCATGTTATGAAAAACATTTTAAATTTAAGAACTATCCATAGAGTTCCTCCTTTCTATTGAAAAGTAAATCTAATTTACTCTTCTACCCATATATTACCTATAAGGGTATCGATTTCCTTTTTTTAGATTAAAAAATGAAGAAAAAAAAACATGTGCAATTTTACACACATATTTTTTACTCATTTTCATAAGTTAATAAATCTCTAATATCTTTTTCCGTTAAGCTTTTTATAAAGGCCGCTTCATCGGTGCCATTTTCAATTAATTTATCACTTAATTGTTTTTTTCTTTCTTGTAATTCTAATATTCTTTCTTCAACAGTATCTTTACAAACAATCTTAATAACATCAACTACTTTAGTTTGACCAATACGGTGAGTTCGATCAGTTGCTTGATTTTCGGCTTGTGGGTTCCACCATAGATCTAAGTGAATAACCACATCAGCACTTGTTAAATTAAGACCGGTTCCCCCACTTTTTAACATAATTAAGAAGACATTGGTATCATCATTGTTAAAAGCATTAACTAATTCCATTCTCGTTTTACTTTTAACATCTCCAGCAATTGTGTAACTCGTTATACCATTTTTAGTAAATTCTTTTTTAACAATTTCTAAAGCCGTTTTAAAACTAGTAAATAATAATATTTTATGACCATTTAAAATACATTCTTTAACGACTTTAATTAATTCTTCAATCTTACTAGAATTTTTTTGATAATCTTCAAATAAAATTGCTGGGGTTATACAAATTTGTCTTAATTTAGTAAGCAAACTTAAAATAATCATTTTGTTTTTAATAAATCCTCCATTTTCGATTGCTTTATTCATTAATAAATTAGCTTCTTCAACCGCGGCCGCATAAATTTTCTTTTGCTCTTCTTCTAAATCAACAATAATGGTATTTTCAATTTTATCTGGTAATTCTTTGGCTACATCACTCTTTTTTCTTCTAAGTAAAAATGGTTTAATTTGTTTTTTTAAGTTAATTAATAACTCATTTACTTCATCATCAAATTCTTCTTTCATTTTATACTTTTGACTGAAATTAGTAATATTACCTAAAAAACCAGGCATGATAAAATCAAAAATATTCCATAATTCAATAACTGAATTTTCAATTGGTGTTCCAGTTAAAGCAAATTTAGCCGTAGCATTAATTTTCTTAACGGTTTTAGAAATATCAGTCATCGGATTTTTGATAGCTTGAGCTTCATCAATTATCATAACTTTAAAATTTAAATCTTTATAAAAGTTAAAATCTTCTTTTAATAGTCCATAACTAGTAATATAAATATTGCCATCATATTTTTTTAATTCTTCTAATCTTTGATTTTTAATTCCGGCAAAAACGTGATATTTCATTTCTGGTCCAAATTTATTAAATTCTTCTTCCCAGTTATAAACTAATGAAGTTGGCACGACAATTAAAACTTTATCTTCTTTTTCTAAAATTTTTCTTAAGAACACAATGGTTTGAAAAGATTTTCCTAAACCCATTTCATCGGCTAAGATACCACCAAAACCACATTTATAAATGGTGTATAACCATTTTACACCTTCAATTTGATAATCTCTTAATTTTTCTTTTTCTTCTTTAGTAAATCTTACTTTACAATTTTTGTATTCTTTAAAGTTATTTATAAAGTCATTAAAAGTATCATCTGTTTCAATAATATTTGATTTTTCTTTTAAGCTATCTAAATAAAGGGCCCTGAATTTAGGGATTTTACCATCCATTTCATAATCTAATTGTAGTTCTTCTTGTAATTGTTCTAATTCTTTAATTTCTTCACTATTGATATCGATAATGTCTCCACTTTTTAGACGATAGTATTTTTTCTTTTGTTTTAAAGAGGCAAAAATATTAAGTAATTCACTTTCTTCTACACCTTCTAAATCTAAATGATAATTTAAAATTTGATTCATTCCTAAATGGAAAGTTGAAGATACTTTAGGCTTTTTAATAATATTAGTTTCTTTTAATTTTTCAGAAGTATAAACGGGATATTTACTACCAAGTTCTTCTAAACCAACATCTAAAAAATCAGCTATATCATCTATATCTTCTAACACAATATTATCTTTTTTTATTTTAAAACCATATTTTAATATTTCTTCAAAACATTTATTTTCAAATTCTTCATCTCTTAAAATGACATCTTCATCTTTTATTTGGTTATATAAAACTTCAAAGCCATCATAATCAAAAACAATTTTAGCCGAAATATAATCACTTTCTAAATCAAAATAATAACTTACTTTAGGTTCTTTAGATATAACTAAATTAGGAACCGATTCATCAACAGTAATTTGTTTTTTTAAAAATGGTAATAAATAGTTTTTAAAATCTAAAAATTGTTGCTCATCAAATAATAATTCATTTAAATCATGATATCTTAATTCCCGGTATAACTTTCGTTCTTTATAATTCAAGCGATATATATTATTTTGATACCAAATATATTCAAAGTCAGATGTTAATTCATAAACATCTTGATAATTACATTGTAAATTTAAGCGATAGTAATTATCTTCTTTAGTAAGAATAGCATCAAAGAAAAAACCATTTTTAACTTTAATTTTTTTATTTAAATTATCAACATTTATTTCTTCTTCTTTTTCTAAATATTGTTTTAAAATATTATCATCCATTTTAAAATCTCTTAAATTAGTATAATTGAAAGTTGTTTCTAAATAACGTAAAAAATCTTCATCTTTTTTTGAAAAATAGTATTTATCTGGATCATAAGTAAAAGACGTGCCAAAATTAAAGATTCTTTCATTATAATAAGCTTCGATAAAATCCCAAAACTTCTTATTTAAGACATATAATTTGTCATCACCAATTTTAACTTTTAAATTAGTTTCAACTGTATTACCTCGATAACGATTTTCATAAAAATTAAAATTTAATGAGTGAATTAATTTCAATTGTTTTTTAATACCTAAAGATTTATGATTATAATTATTTTTGATACGATTTAAAAATAATTTACTTTTTTCTTCTAATTTAAATTTATTTGAACCAGTTTCAAATATTTCATTACTATAGCTAATTAAACAAGCGGCAAGATGTTCACAAGAATGATAATGATAAAATTTTGAACAATCACAAAAAAAGCGAAAACGTTCTTTATTTTTTAAAATATGAACATTATATTCAACTCGATAATTAAAAACAGAAAAAACGAAATTTTTCCAACCATTATCATAATAAGGTTCATCCATATAAATATTATCTTCGTCATATTCTAAACCTAATTCATAATCATTTTTATTAACAATCTGTAATATAAATTTTTCAATGTTGTTCAAAAAATTACCACCTTTCTATTTTTTCTTTCTAGATAAAACTTGATATTCTCTTTTTAACTTTTCTGTATACTTATTTTCATTTTCATCTGCCATAAATAACATACCTAGAAATATTCCATTTACTAGTAAATACGTTATCGTATCTAATACAGCATCTTTTCTACTTTCTAATTCATTTTGATAAATTGATTTTTCTTTATT
>CANQSO010000102.1 GCA_947626535.1 uncultured Bacilli bacterium
TGAACACTTAACTTAATATTAGGATAATCCATTGGATCTAAACAATTTAAATTATAAACATTAGATTCCGAATATATCTTAATATTTAAGTTATCAACCATTTCAAAATTAATAATCTCACTAGGCATCTTTCTTATAATATCTAAAATATACTTACTACTTATAATCGCAATTCCATTATTCTCAATATTAGTAATTAATGCTTTATCAATAAAAGTCTCAACCGTAAGTTCACTATCACTAGCTAAAAGCGTTAAACCATCATTATTTAATTCAAACTTAATGCCATTTAAAACCGGTATAACATTCTTAGTCGAAACCCCTTTTATTACATTTGTTAAATTTTCTAATAATATTCCCTTCTCAATCGCAAATTTCATTTTTCATTCCTTCTTTCTTCTTATTTATTAAATATTATTATTCATATTATAGCGGTGGATAAAGTGGATAACTTTCCAATTACTTATAATCTCTAACAATAAGAGCCATTTTTATTGTCAATAACTATTCACATCTTCAAAAAGTTATTAACTTACATCATATTTTGAATTTCTTTTAATTGATTTCCTAAATTTAAATTATTCTTTAAATCCTTTTCAATTCTATTACAAGCATGAATAACCGTTGAATGGTCTCTTCCACCAAATTCCAACCCAATTCGGTTAAAATTTTCATCCGTCAAAGTCTTAGCCAAATACATTCCAATCATCCGTGGATATGCTATATTCGCACTCTTCCGCTTTCCTTTTAAATCTTCAATCGTTATCTTAAAGTAACTTGCCACCGCCTTTTGAATTCCCTCAATACTACTATTACTATAAATATTTTGATTGAAAAAATCTCCTAAAGCTTCAATTGCAAAATTCAAATCAATCTTCTCAGGTACTATCATCGCCGTATAAGTCATCAATCGATTCAAAGTCCCTTCCAAATATCTCACATCATTTTGACAATTATTAGCAATATACTCAATAACATTTTCATCAATCTTCGTACTAATTGTCATATTCTTTAACTTAGCCCTTAAAATCTTACATCGCAGTTCAAAATCAGGTGGATAAATATCAACGGGAAGTCCCCACATAAACCGACTTCGAAGTCTCTCTTCTAATAACTTCAAATCATCAGGACTCCGATCAGAACTAATAATAATCTGTTTATTAGCTTGATGCAAAGCATTAAAAGTGTGGAAAAATTCTTGCTGAGTCTTCTCGGCTCCCACTAAATACTGAATATCATCAATTATTAACACATCAATATCGCGATACTTCCTTTTAAAATCAGCCACAACATCTAAATTATTATTTGAATTATTAGATATATTAACATAATCATCTTTAAACCAATCACTAGTTGTATATAAAACCTTCTTCTTCGAATTAGCTACAATATAATTTCCTATCGCATGCATTAAATGAGTTTTTCCTAAACCACTTTTACCATATATAAATAAAGGATTATGAATTTTTCCCGGTTGTTCAGCAACTGCCATCCCGGCTACTTTAGCCAGTCGATTAGAATCCCCAACAACATAATTATCAAAATTTAAATTAGGATTTAAATTACTTTCCCACTCTTCCACATTCTTTTCCAAGTTATCAACTTTTAACTTAGAAATAACCTCATCTTCACTATCAATTTCTAATTCATCTTTTAAAACAAATTCAAAATTATAATTAATATTAGTTAACTTATAAAAGGTTTCATCAATTAAAGAATAATAGTTCTCATTTAAAATTCTTTTATGAATTTCCATCGGTACTTGAATAACAATCTTTTCATGGTCAATGGACACTAATTTTAAATCATTAAACCAAGCATGATAAGAGGCGGAATTGACTTCTTTATAAATCATATCTAAGAATTGTTGCCATAGATTTTTATCCGTCATTTAACCACCCCACTGCCCATTAAATTTTAATTACCATTATTCTAACTCATTTTAAATATTTTAGGAAGCATTATTTTTTCATTAACAATGAATTCACAGCTTATCAACAAGTTATCCACCATATAATTTACGATAAATACGACTATTTTTAGACTTATCCACTTTATCAACAAATTTTTATAAGTGCATAAATTAAAGTGTTAGTAACTTTATCCACAACTAAGTTAATAAGTGAATAACTAAAAAAATTACCTTATTTTAAAAGAAAACGTAAATATTCAAAATGTTCATAACTATCAACATCAATTAAAATTATCAAAAGTTATCAACTCCCTATAAAACGACTAGTTTTAAGTTGACTTTTTCCCAATCTTAATATTATAATAGGTAAGACTTAAAAAAAGGAGGGATTCTAGATGAAAAGAACATATCAACCAAATAAAAGAAAAATGAAAAAGAAACATGGTTTTTTTGCTCGTAAAGAAACAAACATTTTAAAAACCAGAAGACAAAAAGGTCGCAAAAGATTATGTAAGTAACCACATTTTTTAATGTGGACTTTTTAATATTAAGGAGAGGATAATTTTGAAAAAACACGAAATGGTTAAAAAACATCAAGACTTCACTAACATAATAGAAACTCAAAACTACATCAAAAATAAAAATTTTGTCTTATATAATAAGGAAAGCAAATTTAATTATCCTCATTTTGGTATAGCGGTCTCTAAAAAACTTGGTAATGCCGTTATGAGAAATAAATGCAAAAGAAGAATGCGCATCATCCTAGATAAATACAAAAATCAGTTGAGAACTGATAAGGATTATATTATAATAATGAAAGAAAACACAAGTAAAATTAGTTTTCAAGAATTAGAAGAAAGTTTTAAATCATTATTAGAAAGGACAAACTTATGAAAAGAAAAAACAAAATCTTAGGACTCATCTTAATAAGTATTTTATTACTAACAAGTGGCTGTGGAGCTAAAGATTATTTACAAGATAGTGAAGGAAGATTAATTACTAACTCTGAAACTGGTCAAAGTGTTAGAAAAGATATCTTATGTAAACCAAAAGAAGATAGTGAATTATATCGAATTTATGAAGAACATAATGACCAATTAGATGTTAAATTAGAAGAATTACCAACTTGTCAAGAATTTAACTTAGGCACTAATAAATACAGTGGATTATGGCAAACTTTATTAGTTAGACCAATAGCCTTAGTAATTTTAAAATTAGGTTTTTTAGTTAATAACTTTGGTATTTCCGTAATGATTGTTGGTTTATTAATTAGATTTATCTTATTACCTTTATCAATTAAAAGTATGAGACAATCAGCTAACATTCAAAAAGCCCAACCAGAAATAGCTAAAATTGAAAAAAAATATGCTAACAAAACTGACAATGCTTCCATGATGGCTAAAAGTCAAGAAATGATGCTTGTTTATCAAAAATATAAAATTAACCCTGTATCAGGATGCTTAGTTGCCTTAATTCAAATACCTTTATTCTTTGCTTTCTTAGATGCTATTAATAAAGTACCAGCTATTTTTGAAGGTTCACTATTTGGCATGCAACTTGGAACAACCCCATGGAAAGGTATCAGCCAAGGACAATATATTTATATCATTTTAATATTCTTAATAATTGTTACAACTTATGTTTCTTTTAAACATTCAATGACTCAAAATAATGGTAATGATGAAATGATGAAACAAATGAATTTCATGTTTAAATTTATGATAATCAGTATTTCAATTGCTTCATTTAATTTACCAACAGCCATTGCCTTTTACTGGATTGTAACCAATGGTTTTGCCGTAATTCAAAACTTTATAGTAAAAAAAGTTTTAGAAAAAGATAATCAAAAAGAAAAAAGAATAGTAGAGGTTAAAACTAAGAAAAAAGAAAGAAGGTAGTATATATGATTGAAACTAAAGGAAAGACATTATTAGAAGCATTAGAAGAAGCTAAAAATATTTTAGGAACCGAAAACATTGTTTATTCTAAAACTAAAGAAGATGATAATAGTTTTAATATTAAAGCCATCTCATTTAATCAATTAGTTGAAGATATTGAAAACTATTTAAGCGATGTTCTAGAACATTTAGGACTTCTTGTAAATTTTGAATCTAATGTTAGAGAAGAAACAATCAACATAACAATGTATTCTAATAATAATCCTATCTTAATAGGAAAAAATGGTCAAACCTTAAAAGCCTTAGAAACTTTAGTTAAAAACAAAGTAAAATTAGATTGGGGATTTAGTCCAAAAATAATTCTAGATGTTGAAAATTACAAAGAAAGAAGAATTGATAATTTAGAAAGATTAGCAATTAAAGTAGCTAAAGAAGTAAGAGCAACAAAAGTCGATGCTGAACTTGAAAATATGAATTCCTTTGAAAGAAGAATAATTCATAACAAATTAACAAACTTTAAAGGAGTAGCAACGGAAAGTGTAGGAGTAGAACCTAATAGACATGTTGTTATAAAATCAGTTGATAAAGAATAACGTTACAATTTACAGCCATGACAAAGAATAAGTGATTTTTCACTTATTTTTTTGATTCATATAATTCAGCAAAAGTAT
>CANQSO010000103.1 GCA_947626535.1 uncultured Bacilli bacterium
GTAATAATGTTAATAAGTGTTATAAATATATTAACATTTACTAAATATGAAAAAATAATAAAAGATAATGAAATAGAAAATTTAGATATAGCCTTTTATAAAGGAAATGAAAAAGTAGATACAATGCCAAGTAAAGATAATAGTGAAGGATTAGTGTTTATAGATGGTGAATGTGATAATGGAGCCACAATCGAATGGAATAAAGATGAATGGGCTCCATTAATAAAGAACTTAATTAAAAGCAAAACCCAATGTACATTATATTTTAATGATAAATATATCGATCGCGAATTAAATGGAACCGATCCAGTACTAGGAAATAAATTAATCCCAATAACAATCAATGAAGAAAACGGTCATGTTACAAGAGCCGATGAAAAAGAAAAATGGTATGACTATAAAAATCAAAAGTGGGCAAATGCTGTAATATTAAGAGAAGGCAAAAGTGATCCAGGAGCAGGAGTAGAAATATCTGAAAGTGATATTGAAAGTTATTTTGTATGGATCCCAAGATATCGATATCAAATATTTGATGAAGGAAATTATAATGGTTTAACAACCAAAACAAATAAAGAACAAATAATTAAAATTATTTTTGAAACTAAAGATGTAGAAACCCAAAATGGAAGTAAACAAGGCGAATGGTTAACGCATCCCGCCTTCACTTCTTTTGATACCAATGGCCTATGGGTTGGCAAATTTGAGTCCAGTTATGATGGAGCAGGAAGTACTGGTGCTGCAGAGGTGAATCCAGCGAATGAAGCAGCCTCAATCGAAGCAGCAAACAAAGTTATCATAAAGCCAAATGTGTATTCATGGCGAAATATTCAAGTAGCTAAAGCATATGTTGTTGGAAGACATTATGAAGAAACCTTAAATAGTCATCTTATGAAAAATTCTGAATGGGGTGCTATAGCCTATTTACATCATAGTAAGTATGGAAGTCGTTCTAGTGTCAGAATCAATAATAATTCTGATCATTTAACTGGCTATGCAGCAAGACAAGAACCAACAGCTGGATTTACAAACTCAAATTTATTATGTAGTGAAAATCCTAATGCTTGTAATGAATATGGAGGAGTATCTAAAGCAGGAGAAGATGGAATCTATAATACCAATTATTTTAATAAAGTAAGTGTCATCGCTAGTACTACGGGAAATTATAGTGGAATCTATGATATGTCAGGTGGAGCCTGGGAATACATGATGGCTGCAATTTCGGATAATAAAACAGGAAATTTAACTGCTGGAAGAAATAATTTATATAATTCAGGATTTAATGGTATTTTAACTTGCCCAACATGCGATAGTGGAAGTAACGATACATCAATTACTGAAATAAATAATGGAATACCATTGCCAATAGAAGAAAAATATTATGATATATACAACTACGATACATCTGAAACAACATACAGAAGAGGAAAATTAGGAGATGCGACAAAAGAATTAGGGCCTTTTGAAAGTATTAAATATGTTAATGAAACAAGACGTATTAGTAGTTGGTATGCTGATGAAGGATTATTCGTTGACTGTTATGATCCTTGGGTCATCCGTGGAGGTCGTGCTCAATTTGGACTTGGTGCTGGTGTTTTCAATTTTGCCATTGCCCGCGGCAAAGCAGATACTACAGTTGGTTTTCGTCTTGTACTTGCTATCTAACTATTCAAATCATTGCACGGTATTCTTTTTTATTGTATAATTGTTATGGTGATTACATGCTTTCATATGGTAAAAATGTTTTATTTAGTACAAATCCAAAACTTATTAAAAAAGTTTATATTAGTCAAACTTTAAAAGATAAAAGTGTGATAGATTTTTTAGAAAAAAATCATCTTCATTATGATCTGTTACCGATTGAAGCAATAAATAATAAAAGTGATGGTAATCATCAAGGAATATTAATCTTAAGAGATGATTATGAGTATTCTGCGTTTGATGAATTATTAGATTTAGATTTTATAGTAATGCTTGATCATTTAGAAGATCCACATAATTTTGGAGCAATAATTAGGACATGTGAAGCCGCAGGAGTAAAAGGAATAATTATTCCTAAAGATCGCAGTGTATGTGTAAATGATGTAGTAATTAAAACTAGTGTAGGAACTACTGATCTAGTTAAAATATGTAAAGTAACTAATTTAGTAGATGCAATTAACAAATTAAAAAAAGCTAATTATTTTATATATGGTTCTATTATGAATGGTATTGATTATCGTGAGTGTAGTTATGCACCAAAAAAAGTTTTAATTATTGGTAATGAGGGTAAAGGAATAAGTCCTCTTGTTTTAAAAAATTGTGATGAATTAGTTAAAATACCAATGAAAGGTCAAGTAAATAGTTTAAATGCATCTGTAGCGGCAGCTTTATTAATATATCAAATGGGGGATTTATGAAATATAATAACATAGAAGAAAAAGAATTATATAGTATGGTTTGCGAAACTAATGAAGAAGTTCAAAAAAAATTATATGACTACTGTGAACCTCAAATTAAGTACATGGTTAAAAAATATTTAAATGCTGCTATTAATTATGGAATAGATCCAAAAGATTTTGAACAAGAAGCATTACTTGCCTACTCTAATGCTATTAAAACCTATGATGAGAAAAAAGATGCTGGTTTAAAAACTTTTGTTAGTTTATGTGTAGAAAGAAGACTTATTAAAGTTATTAAAAGTGCTAAAAATTATAAAAATAAAATAAATAAAGAAAATTTATCTTTAGAATATGAATATAATAATTCTGGTGTTCTTTTAAAAGACCTTTTAGCAGACGTAGATGCTGATCCTTTAATTAAATTTAGTGAAGAAGAATATTTAAATCAAATTAAAATTAAAATAAAATATGTATTATCTAGTTTTGAATATCAAGTTTATGAATATTTAATTGAAGGAATAAATTATATTGAAATTGCTAAAATACTTGACAAAAATCCAAAACAAATTGATAATACAATACAAAGAATAAAGAAAAAAATTAAAGTTATAGTAAAGGAAGATGAATATGAAGAAAAAATTTAAAAAATTATTGCCATATATATTAATAGTAATTGCTGTATTATTATTAGGAATAGTAATTTCTGTTGTTTTACAATTTAATTTTAAGGGTGAAAAATATAATTTAGATGATCCTAATAAACCAGTTGAAGAAAAAACATATAGTTTAGATAATCAATCTAGTATGAGTGAAGATGAAATTGATTACTTAATAAATAATAAACGCGATGATATGATGAATTTTTTTGAGCCTATTAGATATTATAGATTAAGTGATATAGATTCAAATGCTAGTGAAGAAGATGATGAAAAATATATGGTATTAACTGATAATTTTACTGACAATTTAAAATTATTTGTTACAAATAATTTATATGAAAAATTAATAAAAAATTTTGAAGTATTAAAAACTGAAGACAATAAAGTTTATTATAAAGTTAGTAAAGATGAATTTACTCCTTTACATAGTTTTAGTGCAATAGCAAAGTTTGATTATACTATTTTAGAAAGTCATCCAATATTTGCAAATGATGAAATAATTGAAAGCATTATTAGATTAAAAATATGTGATGATGAAATATATGATTTATGTCGTCGAGATGATGAATATGATTTTAAATTAGTTAAACAAGAAAATGATTGGTTAATTGATGATATAGGTTATAATTTCGATGAATAATTTAGTTTTAGATAAATTATTACCAATTAATTTTTGGATTATAATTGCTGATTATGTTCAAAAACTTAATATATCTAGTGGTAGTGAAAAAGAAATTGAAAAAAATTATAATTCTTTATCTAAGTTTTTAAAACAAAAAGGAATTATTATAAGTAAAGAAGAAGTATTAAGCTTAATAAATGCCATATATAATATTAATTGTGATATTAATTATAAAAAAGCTTATTTTTATGAACAAATTATAGCTTTAAAAGATTTAAGAGTTAATAGTTTAGCATTTACTCCTAATAATAATATAAAAAATATTATTAAATTAACTGATAAAAATAAGAAATCTACTATTCTTAAAAATGCTTATACTAATGGAATATTTAATATAAGAAAATGGGAAAATGATGGTTTTAAATATTATTCAATTCTTAATTTAGAAGATTATAATTATATTATTATTAAAACAATGGATATAAATGAAAATAAACTATTAAATGTAGAGGCTTATTTAAAAGATTTTAATGGTAATTATCCAACTCAAAAAGAAATTAGAAGATTTAAACAAGTTGAATTATTAAAAATTAAAAATAATTTATATAAAGAAAAATATTATTTATTTAATAGAGATGAAATAAGTTGTAAGAAAAATATGAATTTAAAATTAGGTAAAAAGCAAAAGAATAATCAATATTATTATGAAAATGCTTGATAGACTCTTGACTTAGGGGGGGGGTATTA
>CANQSO010000104.1 GCA_947626535.1 uncultured Bacilli bacterium
ATGCTGAAGATGAGATGTTAGCAAAATTTGATGAAGATAATAAAATGCTTTATGAGTCAGCTTGGAAGAGTCAATTTCTATCAGGTTTAATGCATCCAATTATGAATTTTATTGGTAATATCAATTATGTTATTATCTCAATTTTTGGAGCTTATTTTGTTATTCAAGGTAAAATTACAGTTGGTAATATTCAATCTTTTATTCAATATTCTAAAAACTTTACTCAACCAATTGCCCAATTAGCAAATGTAATGAATCAATTACAACAAATGGTGGCAGCAGCAGAGCGAATCTTTAAATTCTTAGATGAAGAAGAAGAAACTGAAGGAGAGAGTGAACCAGTAGTAGAAGAAAAGATTAAAGGCAATATTACTTTTTCGCATGTTAATTTTGGTTATCAAAAAGATAAAACCATTATTCATGATTTTAATGCTAAGGTTAAAGCTGGTCAAAAAATTGCCATTGTAGGTCCAACTGGTGCAGGAAAAACAACTATTGTCAAATTACTAATGCGTTTTTATCCTTTAAATAGTGGAACAATATATTTAGATGGCGAAGATATTTCCAAATTAAATAAAGATGAATATCGTAAATTATTTGGGATGGTTTTACAAGATACTTGGCTATTTAGTGGAACAATTATGGAAAATTTACGTTATGGCAAAATAACGGCAAGTGATGAAGAAGTAATTGAAGCTGCTAAAAAAGCTAGAATTCATCATTTTATTACAACTTTAAGTGATGGTTATAATATGGAACTTAATGAAGAAACAAGCAATATAAGTGGTGGTCAAAAACAATTACTTACTATTGCAAGAGCAATACTAGCTGACCCTAAAATATTAATTTTAGATGAAGCGACAAGTAATGTTGATACTAGAACCGAAGGTTTAATTCAAAAAGCTATGGATGAATTAATGGAAGGAAGAACATCATTCATCATTGCACACCGCTTATCTACAATCATTAATGCTGATTTAATATTAGTTATGAATGAAGGGGATATTGTCGAAGTTGGCAGTCATGAAGAACTATTAAAGAAAAATGGCTTTTATGCAAGTATATATAATAGTCAGTTTGATAGTATTAATTAATTTTGTTTTTAATAATTGATATTGTTGGTTATAAGCAATATCTTTTTTTCTTATCTTTTGTTATTATATATTTAGCTATTTTAGTTTAAAACTGAAAAGAATGTATATAATAAAGAAAGAGGTGCCTAATGATGAAATACCAGCATTATGATTTTGAAAGTTTTAGAGTTTTAACAATTACTAGCGAACAATTTAAAAATGTTCATATGGAAATTAATTTTATTGATGATGTAGATAATATCTCTATGCCTCTACGTTCTTTTTTAGTTAATTTAATGGGTTATACAAGTAAAATATATCCTACTAAAAGAGAAATGTTAATTGCTTTAGAAAATCTTTATAATAGTGTTTATTATACTAATTATTCAAGAGTTGGAAAATCTTATATTGCTAATTTTGTTTTAGATTTTGTTAGTCCTAAATATATTAAAGATAAAAAATATTTAGGAAATTGTATTAAGTTTTTATGTGAACAAGTTTTAAATCCTAATATTAATGATGATAAATTTGATGAAAGAAGTAAAGAAATTATTAAAGAACGAATTCATCAAAATATTGATCATTATAAAGAAAGTGCTTTTTCTTATGCTTTTTGTGAATCAAGAAAGTTTTTATTTAAAGATAGTATCTCTGGTAAGATGATTAATGGTACTCATGAAGAATTAGATAGTATTAATAATGAAGATTTAATTAATGATTATCATAAATTATTTGAAGATGCAAAAGTAGACATTTTAATTATTGGCGATTTAGATATGGATAAATGTGTATCTTATATTAATAAATATTTTCAAAAAAAATCGATTGTGGAAAATACTTATCAAAATAGTATCTCTAATAAAATTAATCCTTATGAAGAATTAGAAGTAGAAGGTAAATATGCCCAAACACAATTGTTAATGTATTTACAATTTGATGAATTAAGTGAATTTGAATTATATGCCGTATCTACTTTATATTTACAAATTTTAGGAAGAGCCAATCAATCTGATAAATTAGCTAGATACTTAAGAATAGAAAATCCTTTAGTGTATTCAAGAGGTATTCGTTTTGATTATCCTAATAAATATCTTTTAATTTATACTGGTTTAAAATATGATAATGTTAAAGAAGCTATTAAAGGAATTGATCGGGCTTTAAAAGAAATGGCTAATGGAGAAATT
Organism: uncultured Bacilli bacterium; assembly: GCA_947626535.1. Taxonomy (GTDB): domain Bacteria; phylum Bacillota_I; class Bacilli_A; order RF39; family UBA660; genus Ventrenecus. The sequence continues at coordinate 2,258 of CANQSO010000104.1, forward strand.
GATGAAGATTATTTTGAACTTCAAAAAGAAAAAGTTTTATCTAATATGACCATGAATGAAGATGATGAAGAGTATTTAATTGGTGAATATTATATGCATTCTTTATTTAATAGACCGCTTCCCAAAGATAGAAGAGAATTAATTAAACAAGTAACAATTGATGATATTAAAAAATTAGCTAAGAAATTTAAGAAAACTTTAACTTATATATTAAAGGAGACTGTTGATGATGAAGGAAATTAAAATAAAAGGAATAAATGAAAGTATTTATCATGAAACTTTAGATAATGGTTTAAATATTTATATCTGGGCTAATAAACATTGTCATTCTTTTCAAGGTGTCTTAAATGTTTTTTATGGTGGTGATTATCTAGATTTTACTTGGAAGAATAAAAAATATCATGTTCATAGGGGGTCAGCTCATTATTTAGAACATATTATGTGTGAAAGTGATGAACCAATATTATCAAAATTTAATAAATTAGGTAGTTATAGTAATGCGGTTACAAGTAATATGAAAACAGCTTATGAATTTGTTGGGACAACTAAAATAAAAGAAAATATTGAATTACTTTTTAATACCGTTTTAGAAAAAGATTTTAGAGAAGAAGAAGTATTACATGAAAGAGTACCAATTAAAGAAGAACAAAGAATGCGTGTTGATAGTGCGTCTGTAATAGCCTATTTTACTTTAAATGATATGTTATTTAATAAATATCCTAATAATACTGAACTTGTTGGTTCTAAAAAGGATATTGAAAGTATTAATTTAGAAGAATTAAAATTAATTTATGATGCTTTTTATCATCCTGCTAATATGGCTTTTGTTTTAACTGGTAATGTTGATCCTTATGAATGTTTAAAAATAATTAAAGAATATTTTAATAATAAAGAATTTTTAGAATGGAATAAACCAAAATTAATGAATTATAAAGAAGGTAAAAAAGTAAATATTTTAAAAAAAGAAATAAAAGTTAATATTGAAGAACCAGAAATAACTATTGCCGTTAAAATACCATTAAATTTATTTAAAAATTATGAAACTTTAATGGTTATAAATATTTTAAAATTATTATTAGAATCTAATTTTGGTAGTACAACTTTATTTAAAGAAGAATTAGTTGAAAAAAAATTAGTATATAATTTATATTATACGGCTTATAAAGTTTATGATTATATTATTTTAGAAATAGGGTGTCGAACAAAATATCCTAATGATATAGTAGATATTTTAATGGATAAATTAATGAATATGGAAATATATGAAGATGAAGTTAAAAGGAAAGTAAAATCAGCTATTGCTACTTTAGTTTTAAGTTATGAAAATTTAGAAGAAGTAAATGATATTATTAGTAATGATTTAACTTATGAAGGTAGAGTTATTAACAATGAAAAAGAATTATTAGAAAATATTAATATTAATGATATGAAAAAAATCTATGATAAAATATCTTTTAAAGAAACTTCAGTGTTAATAATGTTACCAAAAGAAACAAAAAATAAAGCAGAAAATGCTTGCAAGTAGGGATAAACTATGATAAGATTAGTTTGTCGTTGGGGGATTAGCTCAGCTGGCTAGAGCACCTGCCCTGCACGCAGGGGGTCGCGGGTTCGAATCCCACATCCTCCACCAGATTGATACCAAACTCGGACTTTTTAAATTATTTGATAAGTTCGAGTTTTAATATACTTCAATTTATGATAAAATAATTTTAGTGATTAAGGGGGTAAATATGAAAAAAGAGTTAATTAAAACAGAAATAAATGTTAATAACAATAAAATAGGTATTTTAAGAATTGGTGACACCGACTATATATCGTTAACTGATTTAGCAAAGTATTCTAATCCTGAAAATCCTGCTAATGTTATTATACATTGGATGAGCAATAAAGGAACATTTGATTATATAGGATTATGGGAACAATTAAATAATGAAAATTTTAATTTCACGGAATTCCGTGAAATTAAAAATAATGAAGTTGGATATTCATCATTTACTTTAAGCCCCAAAAGATGGATTGATAGGACAAACGCCATAGGAATATATTCTAAAGGAGGAAAATATAGCATAGGAACATTTGCTCATCCTGATATAGCATTTGAATTTGCAAGTTGGTTAAGTCCTACTTTTAA
>CANQSO010000105.1 GCA_947626535.1 uncultured Bacilli bacterium
ACACTTCGTCGATACCTACGCGTGTATTGGACTTTCACCAACTAGATATATGCCATGCATGGCACACCAAAAAAAGAAGATTTTATTCATCTTCTAAAATTACATTATGATAAATGTTAGTTACATCATCGATTTCATCGAGCATTTTATAAAGTTTATGGAAGGTTTCTAAGTCTTCGCCTGTTAAAGTAACTTTATCTTTAGCATACATTCCTTCTTCATCAATTTCATAATTAATGTTACTATCAATTTTTTCTAATACATCTTTGACTTTATTATGGTCTGTTGGATTAACACTGATTACAATCTCGCCATCTTCTACTTCAAAATCAATTGGTTCAATACCATTTTCTAATAAAGCATTAAAAATTTGTTCCTCATCATAACCTTTAATACTTATAATCGCTAAATAATCATAATTATAGGATACTGAATTATTAACACCTAAACTTTTATGGACTTTATTAAAAGCCGCTCTTACCATGCCAACAGTTCGATTGACATTATCAGTTAAAGTTCTAATTATTAAAGTTGAAGCCCCAGGTCCAAAACCTTCATAAGTTACAACTTCATAATCTTCGCCACCAGCACCTTTTGCTTTATCAATTGCTCTTTTAATAATATCAGATGGTACTTGTTCTTTTTTGGCTTTATCAACCATTCTTTTTAAAGCAATATTACTTTCAATTTCCGGTGTTCCTTTTTTAGCGGCCAAGTAAATTTCTTTAGCATAGTTAGAATATAATTTAGCTTTAGCAGCTCCATTTTTTTGAATACTAGCTTTTCTTACTTCATAAGCTCTTCCAAATAATTGTAAATCTAATTTCATGTTTTTCCTCCTAATCTATTAAAATCATTATTGATAATAAAATTATACCTATTATAATACCATATAATGTTTCTTTTTGGGTTTTATAATTATAAATTTCTCTTAATAATTCAAATAAAGCAATATATAAAATCATTCCTAAAGAAATACTTAATAAAACAAGTAAAATCATATCACTAATTGTTATTTTAAACAATACTAAGATTAAAGCTCCTATAAAACTTGATAAAATTAAAGCAATTTTTAAACCATAGACAATTTTTTTATTTTTGTTATCTTCTAGAGCACTACCGATTTCAATACTAAGTGGTAAATTGTGTAAACCAACTGCCATTGCCAGTAAAAAACCACCGGTAAAGTTTTCTAATGTTAAAATATAAATTGATGTTCCTTCTAAGATATTATGCAAAATTAAAGAACATGATATAACGAAACCTAAATGAAATTGATGATCAAGATGTTCTTCTTTATTTTTTTCTTTTTCACTGTGATGATGACTATGATTAGGAATAAAAATATCAAATAATTTTAAAATCATAATTCCGGCGATAATACAACCAATAATAATTAAGATTTTACCATTTTTTGAAAAAGAAACACGATAACTAATATCCATTATTTCTGGTAATAAATCCATAAAAATAATACCTATCATAACAATAAAAGCAAGACTAATAGCTAAAACGTTTATTCTTTTTTTATCAGTTATTAAAGAAACTATTTTAAAACCAATTAAGAAAAATAGTCCTGATAATATTGGAAATATAAGGGCTACTTCATTCATGTAAAATACCTCCTTGGAAAAGAAAAAAGACTATTGTCTTTTATTTAGTTGGGAATGCTTCTAGAGAAAGTCTTCCTCTAAATTCACCATTAGTTAAATATATTTGATTTAAAGCTTCATCATTTTCAAGCCATACATAGAATACTAAATGATCAGTTTTACCAATATTTAAAGTTAATGCTTCATCTTCATTAACTAAAACTTTATTTAAACCTGATAATGTATCTGTTTCTACAACTCCTGTTAATTTAGTGCCTTCATCTTCTGGGTTTTGTAAAAAATTCCCTGTAAATACTTGTTCACCTTCTCCAGGATTTACAACTAATTTCCATTTAAAATATTTACTAGATAAATTTTTAGTTATAGAATAATCAATTAATTTAACAATATATTTAGCATCTACAGTTGAAGTCCCTTGATTAATAACATCAAAAGTAACTTTTTTAGCTTCTGTTTCAATTTCATCTTCACTAATTAAAGACATTTCAGTTTCATTAATTGCAGAAGCATTTTTTAAAGTTGAATCAATGTTTAAAATAGCTGCTCGATTACCACTAACATCAGCATTCCCACCATAGCCAATAGAAAAATAAGCATATGTAAGACCAAAAGCAATTAAAACTATTGCAATAACTATAATAAATGCTGATATTAACAGCTTTTTATTACTTATAAATTTAATTTCTTTTCCTCTTTTTTCTTCCATAATTTTCACCCTTAACAAATTTATTATACTAAACTTTTTATTATTTAACAATCTAATTTTTTAACTTCTTGGATTAAATGATACTACATCAATCCGATTATTATTTTTAATTAATGTTATAGTGCCTTCATTATCATATCCAAGAGATGTTTCATAAGCCCATGAAATATTTACATCATAAGAATCCATTTCACTTTCATCAGGCATTTCATAAGTACTAGGTGTTATTTCACTAATTGTTGTTGATTTAACAATTGGTAAACTTTGTTCTCTTTTTTTATCAATATTATTTATTACGGTTTTGTATATTGAATCCATTGCCATGCTTTTAAATGAATCACGAGCTGGTTCATAGATATACTCTAATCCTCCAACATCATATTTACTTATTTTATTATCAATGGTATATAAATCAATAATAAATAATTCACTAACTAATGAAACATAATCTTCTTCTTCAAAAGATTCTGATTCTAATAGTTCCTTTAATTCTTCAAATTTTTCTTTAAAAACTTCGGTATCTCTATCATCCAAAGTATATTCATAACCTTCAATTTTATTCATAACTTTAACTTCAGGTATCATCACTTCTTCATTTGATTTCTTATTAAAAAATAAAAAGTATACCCCACCGCCAACTGCAATTAACAATATAATGACACTTACTATTATTAAAACTTTTTTCTGTTTTTTCATGCTATAACCGTCTTTCTATTCTTAAACATTATAGCATATCATCATTTTTCTTGCAATTATTTCTTTTTTTTGTTATTATTTATTTACGCAGGTGTGGTTCAACGGCTAGAATGCAACCTTGCCAAGGTTGAGACGGGGTTTCGACTACCCTCACTTGCTCCATTGTGATAATTACTCACACCCTCGTGTGAGTTTTCTTTTAAAAAAATATCCTATATCACTCGTTGATATGGGATTTTTTCATGTTTGAAAGGAGGATTAACTAATGAAAATAACCATAGAAACTTTAGAATTTCCTTTAAGTGTTAAAGAAAGAATTATGAAAATACCTAAAATATCAAAACTTAACTTGGAATTTGTATCGGGCAAAAACATTCATTTTGAAAAAACAAATCTATCATTATTTGAACCACACAAAATAATTATTAGTGGTAATACATCTTGTTTAATCCTACTTTCTTATGATGATAATAATTTATATTTGAAAGATACTTTAGAAAATATTACTCTTGAAAAACTAAAAAATTTGATTTTTAAAATGTAATGAAAAAATAATTTTTTTAAATTTTTATTTTTCCCTTTATTTATAAAGGTTTATGAGGTGTTAATTTTTTCTCCATGTCCGTTTACTTTCCGCTTTTTATGTGGTATTATGGTAATATACGAAAATTGTAAGTAATCGTATATTTTATGGATTTTGTAGTTCTACGCACAAGGGAAATTCTCTTGTGTTTTTTGTCGTTCAAAAAAGAAAGGAGAAGAAAAAATATGAACGAAAACAAGAAGTATGTTGTAGGACTTTATCCTCGTGTATCAACTGAGGATCAATCAAGATATGGGCATAGTTTAGATGAACAAGAAGAAAGTATGATTGCACTATGCCAATATAAGAAGTATGAGATTTACAAAATTTATCGTGAAGAAGGCGTTTCTGCTAAAAGCATGAATCGGCCAAAGTTTCAAGAAATGATTGAAGATTTGAAAAGTGGTAAAATAAACAAAATTATTGTTTATAAGTTAGACCGACTTACTCGTTCTATTCAAGATTTAGAAAGTATTTGTAAGTTAATCGAAGAAACTGGTACAGGTTTAGAAAGTGCATCAGAAGATATTAATACTGATTCAGCAACTGGTAAATTCTTTATTAGGATGACTACAATACTTGCTCAACTTGAAATTGAAAGATGTTCAGAAAGAACAAAGTTTGGTTTAACAGGAGCTGTTAAGAAAGGGCATTTTTCAGGAAAAGCTCCACTCGGTTATCGAAAAGTTAATAAAGAACTTGTAATTGATGAATTAGAAAGTGAAGT
>CANQSO010000106.1 GCA_947626535.1 uncultured Bacilli bacterium
GGAAATTTGGGATTGATTGTAATTAATGTTTATGCCTTTTTGGTAATTGTTGCTATAAGTATAATCTTCTTTAGAAAGAAAAGGTTAAAAAAAATAGAAGATGAAACATATGCATGGTTTTTAATAATTAATATTTTTATGGTTGTAAGTGGTATTATATTAGGTATTCTGGTAAGTTTGAATTTTAATAATAGTGTTATTATAATTGCAAATAAAGCATATTTGATTAGTTTGATATTATGGATTACTGTTTTAACATTTTATACAATATTTGTTTCTATTACAAAGGAAAAAATTATTTTAAAAATTGAAAAAATTTTAAAATATATAACTTTAATTAGTACATTATTAATCTTTGTACTTCCAGTTACAATAGAATCAAATGATTATGGCGCAATTGCTAATGGTCCTGCCATAAATTATACATATTGTGTAGTTGGAATTAACATAATTGTTGAATTAATATCTATCTTTATTAATCGTAAAAATATAATAAATAAAAAATATATCCCTATTTATTTACTAGTTATATTAGGTGCAATTGTATTAGTAACCCAAATTTTAAGTCCTCAATTAAACTATTTAATTAATCCTGCTTTAATTTTTATAGCATTTGTAATGTATCATACTATAGAAAATCCTGATGTTAAGATAATTGAACAACTTAATATGGCTAAAGACCAAGCTGAAAAAGCTAATCGAGCTAAAACTGATTTCTTATCAAATATGTCTCATGAAATAAGAACACCACTAAATGCAATTGTTGGTTTTAGTGAATGTTTATTAGATAATAAAGATCTGGGTAGTGAAGCTAAAGGTTTTGCAAATGATATCGTAGATGCTTCACATAATTTATTAGAGATTGTTAATGGAATATTAGATATATCTAAAATTGAAGCAAATAAAATGGAAATAATTTTGAAAGAATATAATCCAAAAGAAGTTTTAGAATCTTTAAGCAAATTAGTAATTCCAAGAATAAGAGAAAAACCAATTGAATTTAAAACTTATTTTACCCCTGATTTACCAGGTACTTTAAAAGGTGACGTAGGTAAACTAAAACAAATTGTTTTAAATATTTTAACTAATGCGGCTAAATATACTGATAAAGGGGAAATTGTTTTACATGTTACTTGTGTTAATGATATAGCGAAACGTAAATCAGTATTATATATTTCGGTAAAAGATACAGGAAGAGGTATTAAAGAAAGCAATTTAAAAAATTTATTTAGAAAATTTGAAAGAATTGATGAAGATAAAAATACAACTATTGAAGGAACTGGTTTAGGGCTTGCCATTACTAAAAATTTAGTAGAAATGATGGGTGGAAAAATTACTGTTTATAGTAAATTTGGTGAAGGTTCAATTTTTAGAATTTATTTAGAACAAGAAATTGTTAGAATGGAAGAAGATGCTAAAGAAGAAGAGACTACTAATGGTCAAGTTAAAACTTATGAAGGAAAAAGAGTATTAATAGTTGATGATTCAAAAATAAATTTAAAAGTAGCAGTTCAATTAATGAAAGATTATAAGTTTGATGTAGTTACTTGTGAAAGTGGTTTTTCGGCAATAGATGAAGTTAAAAAACAAGATTTTGATTTAATCTTTATGGATATCATGATGCCTAAGAAAAATGGGGTTGAGACATTAAATGATTTAAAAACTTTAAAAAAATTTAGGACACCAGTTATAGCATTAACAGCAGATGCTATAGAAGGTATGGAAGAAAAATATTTACAGGCAGGATTTAATGGCTATTTATCAAAGCCAATTGATCGAGATATGTTAAATAAAACAATCAATAAATTTTTAAAGGGAGGTAAAAAATGAAAAATATTGATTTATTAACAAGTCATGATGTAGATGTAAATGCTGGTTTAGAAATATGGGGCGACATGGACGGATACAATGATGGCTTAAAAGAATATTTTGATTCACTATTAAGTAAAGAAAAAGAATTAGAAAATTATAAAAATAATCATGATTATGAAAATTATGCTATTTTAGCTCATAGTATGAAAAGCGAATCTAAATATTTTGGTTTAATGAATGAAGCTAATGTTTTCTTAGAACATGAATTAAAAGGAAAAGAAAGTGATGGAGAATTTATTGAAAGTCATTTTGAAGAATTAGTAAATACTATTAATAATATTTATAATTTATTAAACGAGTATTTTTCTCTTGGGGGGGGGGGTCAATACTAATGATATTAGCCGTTGATGATTCAGAAATTGTTTTAAATTTTATTGAACATAGTTTAAATAATAAATATCCGATAACTAAAGCTCGTGATGGTAAACGTGCCATTAATATTTTAAAAGATAATGACGTTTATGCTATTTTATTAGATTTAAATATGCCTGAATCAGATGGTTTTGAAGTATTAAATTATTTAAAAGAAAATAATTTAATAAGAAAAATACCAGTTGTTATAATTACTGGTGATGATAATAAAGAAACAATTGATAAAGCATTTAGTTATCCAATATTAGATGTTTTAAATAAACCATTTACTATTGATAATATGGATAGAGTATTAGATTCTATTAAAAATTTTTATGAAAGAAAAGAACAAGAGATTGAACAATAACTCTTGTTTTTATTTTCTTATTCTTTCTAATTTATAATTTTCTTCAGGTATTAATTTTGCATTAGTATTTTTTAAATTAGCATTTAAAATTTTAACATTTGTAAAATCAACATCTTCTAAATTTATTTCTTTAAAATCAATATCACTAAAATCTTTGTTATAGGCTTTTTTTATTCCAATTAATTCAATAATTTCTTTAGCATTTTTACCTAAATATTCAAACTCTTTGGCTTCATATAATTTACCATTAGTTTCAATAAATATTGCATGACTATAAAGACTTTTAAGTTTTTTAATAAGTTCTATATCTTCTTTTCCATATATGATAAAACATCCATCTAAAATTGTTTTCAAAATATTTTTACTTTTTAGAGTACGAATATCAATTACGGCATTTGTATAGGCTAAATTTGCCTCATTAATGGTAAAGCCATCAAAATTAATATTATCTAATTTACTTTCTTTTAAGTTAACATTGCTTAAATCTTTATTATAAACTTTATCTAAATTTTTAAATTTTTCTGTTTCATGAAAAGTGACTCCAACAACTTTAACATCTGTAAAATCTATATCGTAAACAGGAATTTCATTAAAATCAGCATATCTAAAATCCTTTTTTTTGCCTCTTTTTTTACCTATTATTTGTAAAACAAATACGGCATTATCACCTAAATATTTTAATTTTGGATCATATTTCATTCGGTCACATTCACTATCGCCAAAAATATATTCTTTTTCTAATATTAGTTTATTTCTTATTTGTTCTAAATATTTTCGATAATTATTTTTTAAAATATAAAAAATATTTTGGCTTGGTAAAATTGGCATTAGAAAAGTTTTATTGACTTCCATTATTTCTGTATTATCATTAATTATGTCTTTGTTTTTAAAAAAATCTAATATTTCATCTAAAATTATTTTTAAATCATAAGTATTTGTTAAAGTAATACCATTATATTCACAAAATTTTTTTATGCTGTTATTAAGTAGTGGCATAGCTTCAAGATTTTCATATTTTTTTAAGTAAGTTTCATCTTTCAATTGATAATCAATTATAATCTTTTTTAATAATAAATTATGATAACGAGATATAATTAATTGTTGTAATTCAAGATTAGCAAATTTTTTAAAAAAGTCTTTTTTATTTATTGCATAAAATAATTCATCAATATCAATATTTAAATTCCAATCATTTGTAGCATTCATTAATTCTATAAGTAATATTTCTTCTTTTAAATGTTCTTTTAAATTTTCTAAATTATTATTTAATTCTAATTCTAGATTATTATTAGTTTTAAATTTTAAATTAGGAATGCCATTTTCATTATTTTCTTGTTCTTGTAAATCTTCATAAATTTGTTTTTGCTTATTTAATTCATAGTTATTAATAATATTATTAAACTCTTGTTCATGTGAATCACAATTAATTTGATATTTTTTTAGTTCTTTAAATACATTTTTTAGATAATTTATGTTATTTAAATTTTTAACAGATAAATCCATAAAAACCTCCTTGTTTTTAAGTGAAAATACATTAACATAATTTATTAAAAAATACAAGATAGTTGTTTGCTTTTATAAATGTTTCTTAATTCTCAAAGTAAATGCAATTACTTTTACTGGTTCTTCCGAAAGTTTCCGGAAGAAAGGAGAAAGTAGATAGAAATATCTGCTTTTTACTTTTCTGAAATAGAATC
>CANQSO010000107.1 GCA_947626535.1 uncultured Bacilli bacterium
CAAGATTAAAAAATAAAAAAACTAGATAAAATCTAGGAAAAATTGAATATTAAATTAATAAAGTGTCAAACATGGGGATGTATTCAACAATAAAACTTTATTTAACTGAAAAGAGAGCCGTTCTTTATAAAGCTCTCGTTTTAGCATGACTTAGTCTGAATAGTTACAACTTATTCTTTTTTTATGCTAAAAATTATTGAAAAATTAGGTATTAAATGTTAATATTTATAATAGAGAGGAGAACAAAAAAGATATGGAAAAGAAAAATATGGTTTTATTAACAGTTATCGCTGTTGCAACTTTATTAGTAGCTGTTGTAGGAGCAACATTTGCATACTTTACAGCAACTGTTCAAGATACTCGTGAAGATGGAAGTGGAAAAGGTGAGACAAAAGTCACAGCTGGAAGTATTGCAAATACTACAGTTGTAAGTAACGTTTCTCAGGCTGCTGGTAAATTTGAGGCAACTGGAGTATATCCTGGTCATACAGAAGTTGCAGGTTTAAGTGTAAAAGCTACTCATAACGAGGAAGAAACAACTAATACTAAAATAAACATTGTTTATGATGTAACATCAAATGATTTTGCTAAAGATGACATCGAAATAAATGTTTATAAAAAAGAAGATTCTGAATTAAATTTAAATAATTACTTTAATTGTAAACATACTAGTAGCCCACAAGATGGAAACGTTGTCCAATTTAGTGAAACTTGTGATAAAGAACCAGATAGTTTAGTTAGTGAATTACAAGCAGTAAAATTAACTAATGAACCTGTTAAGCTAGAACAAGGCCCAAAAGAAGATATAGTTCTTGCTACAGATACTATTACTACTACTGACACAGAACCAAAAACTGTTAATTATTATGTTGTAGTTCAATTTAAAAATAATGGTGACCAAAATGCATCAATGAATGCTAAATTAGATGGAAAAATAACTGTTGAAGTAGCTTAATAAATAAAGCATTAAATTGCTTTTTTTATTTTGCCTAATTTACACTTAAAAGCTAAAATATAATTGAAAAACTAAAATTTAGATGATAATATTTACAATAGAGGAGGAGAACAAAAAATATGGAAAAGAAAAATGTGGTTTTATTAACAGTAATAGCTTTAGCAACTTTATTAGTAGCTGTTGTTGGAGCGACTTTTGCGTTCTTCACAGCAACTGTTAAAGATGAAAGAACAGGTGATGGTGATGCTGGAAAAACTAACATTACGGCTGGAAGTGTAGCAAGTACAACTGTTGTTGGAAACGTTTCTAATGAAGTTGGAAAATTTACGACTTCTGGAGTATATCCAGGACATAAAGAAATTGCTGGTTTAAGTGTAACCACTACAAATGGTGGTGAACAAACAAAATCTGATACAAAAGTTGATATTGTATACAATGTAACAAATAATACTTTTGCGAATGATGAAATTGAAGTATCAGTTTATAAAAAAGATGATAGCGAAGCAACTGAAATTGTTCCTGACTATTTTGGCTGTACTCATCAAGCTACTCCACAAGAAGAAACAAATGAAGTACGTTTTAATGAAACTTGTACTAAAGATTTAGCTAGTTTAGAAAATGATGTTCATTTAACAAAATTAACTAGTGAACCAGTTAAACTTAAAAAAGGTAGTTCAAAAGATTTAGTTCTTACTACAGATACAATTACAGCTGAAGGGAAAGGAAGTTCTAAAACTGTTTACTATTATGTTGTAGTAGAATTTAAAGAAACTGGTTTATCTCAAAATGACTCTATGAATGCAACATTAGATGGAACAATAAATGTTAAAGCAGCTTAATAGTTGCTTTTTTTAATTGTTTACATTTTTTATTTTGTCGCTTTTAAAAAATAATTGAAATGCTAAAATTTAAATGATATATTTATACTAGAGAGGAGAATAGAAAAAGTATGGAAAAAAAGAACGTAGTGTTATTAACCGTAATTGCAGTTGCAACTTTATTAGTAGCAATGGTTGGAGCAACATTTGCTTTCTTTACTGCAACCGTTAAAGATGAAAGAAGCGATGGCGATGCTGGAACAACTAGTGTTACAGCTGGAAGTGTAGCCAGTACGACTGTTGTTGGAAATGTTGAAAATGCTGCTGGGAAATTTAAAGCTACTGGTGTATATCCAGGACATAAAGAAGTTGCTGGTTTAAGTGTTAAAGTAAGCAATAGTGGTGAAGAACAATCAACAGACACCAACTTTGAAATCATTTATAATGTTGAAAAAAATACTTTCCAAAGTGAAGAAATTCAAGTAAATGTATATCGTGCTGATAAAGAATTAGATTTAAAAGATTATTTTGGATGTACCCATTCTGACGCTGTTCAAGAAGAAAATGAAGTTCGTTTTACTGAAACATGTACTAAATCTGAAGAAGAATTAGAAAGTCTTGGTGCTACAAAAATTACTAAAGAACCTATTAAATTAGCTGGAGATGTTCAAAAAGATTTAGTTTTAGTAAAAGATGATATCCAAGATGTTGGTGCTAGTCATAGTGTAACTAAATATTACTATGTTGTAGTTGAATTTACTGATACTAAAGGAGACCAAAATACATCTATGAATGCTGAACTTAGTGGTACTATTTCTGTTAGAGCTGCGTAAAAAATTTAAAAAAGCAAATTTTGCTTTTTTTATTTGGAATAAAATATTCTCTTTAAAAATTATCCAATAGAATTTTAAAAAATCATCCGTTATAATATTAAAAAATATCCCAATGAAATTATAAAAAATCATCCAATTAAATAGACTTTTTTAGAAAATAAATATAGTACAATATAAGGAGCTGATAATATATGTCTTTATATAAACCTAGATTAATTGATAAACAAATTGAAAGTTGTTTAAAAGCTTATGGAGCTCTATATATTTTTGGAGCTAAGTGGATAGGAAAAACATGGGCTGGAAGAAAGCACTCTAATAGTGAATTTTTGCTTATGAATCCTAATGGTAATTATCAGAATAAACGATTAGCCGAAACTGATATATCTTTGATTTTTGAAGGGAGTATGCCAAGACTAATTGATGAATGGCAAGAAGTTCCAGAAATTTGGGATGCAACAAGATATAAATGTGATGAAGATGGAGCAAAGGGTAAATATATTTTAACTGGTTCTACGGTATTAAGTGAAAATAAAAAAGCTAAAATTAAACATTCAGGAGCTGGAAGAATAAAAAAGTTAAAAATGTATCCTATGAGTTTATATGAATCTGGTGATTCTTCAGGAGATGTATCTTTAAAAGATATTTATAATAATAAAGTTGAAAGCAAAAAAACTCGTGAAATAAATTTAAAAGATATTATTAAATTAGTTTTAAGAGGTGGCTTTCCAGGAAGTATTAATATTCCTTTTGATGAGGCAATTAAATTACCTAAAGAATATGTTAAAGAAATAATTAATACAGATATAGATCGAATAAGTAATAAAAAACGTGATTTAAATAAAGTAATGCTATTATTAAGAAGTCTTGCCAGAAATGAATCAACAACTACTAGTGTTGCTAAATTAAAAGATGATATAAAAGGTTTAAATAATGAAGATATCGATATTAAGACTATTACTCTATATTTAAAAGATTTAAGTAAATTATATTTAATTGAAAATCAATTACCATTTAATTCTAATATTCGAAGTAGTATGAGAGTAAAACAATCCCAAAAAAGACATTTTGTTGATCCATCGATTGCTACATCATTACTTAATATGACTGTGGACAAGTGTATTAATGATTTATTTACTTTTGGTTTTTTCTTTGAAGCAATGGTTGAAAGAGATTTAAGAATATATGCTGAGGCAAATAATTGGAATTTATTTCATTATCAAGATTATTCTGGAAATGAATTTGATGCTGTCGTAGAATTTGATGATGGTGAATATGCGGCATTTGAAATCAAACTTGGGGCTAATCAAATTGAAGATGCTGCTAATAATTTAATAAAAGTTAGTAAAATTATTAAAGAAAAAGGAGGTATTCCACCTAAAGCTTTGTGTGTTATATGTGGTTTATCTAATGCTGTTTATACTAGAAGTGATGGAGTTATAGTAATACCGATAACTGCTTTAAAAGATTAATTAAAAATTCTTAGTTAAAATGTGATTTAAAAATCTTGTTTAAAAAAATAGATTATGCTATAATCTCACGTTTGACAGTTTTAAAAAGGCAAAAACTCTCAATGCCCCTATTTATGAGGGGTTGAGAG
>CANQSO010000108.1 GCA_947626535.1 uncultured Bacilli bacterium
AGTAAAATCATTTAAAACCCTAGTATTATAAGGCAATTTTATACTTTGGGTATATACTTTGTTCTCCCCCCCTAAGTCAAGAATCAATCATTATTTTAAACCACAAATTTATTATAAGTGTTAGATTTTTAACCAACTTTCTAAATCATTTTTACTCATCATACCAATATTCTTTTTAACCTCTTTACCATTTTCAAAAATAATTAAGGTAGGTATCGACATAACTTTAAAATCTCTTGCAATATTAGGAAAATTATCAACATTAACTTTTAAAATATCAATATCAGCCATTTCTTCTAAAACTTTTCCCATCATTTTACAAGGTCCACACCAATCAGCATAAAAATCTACTAAAACCATTTCTTTACTAATTTCTTTTTCAAAATCATTTTCCTTTTCTAAATACTTAATCATATAATCACCGATAACTTTCTATTATTTCTTTAGCTCCATTAAAATCTAATTTACCTTGTTCTACTAAATTATTAGCACTTTCAGGAGTTATTAATTTATATTTTAATAAAATATCTAAAGCTTCTTTATTATATTCATCTTTATTACTATTTTCATACTTATCTTTTAAACTATATATTTCTTCAAAAGATTCATAATAATCATTAGTAATATTAGATATTACTGGACTTTTAGTCATAATAATATCTGCTAATTTACTTTCATCAATTAAAGGCGCTAGAAAAGATAATCTTCCCCCAACAAATAATATTAAAAAGATAAAAACATAACTTTCAAATAAGCCAAATAACGCTCCTAATAATTTAGAAGGTATTCCTAAAACAATGGTAAATTTTAAAATCTTTTCAAATATACCTGTAACTTTAATAATAATATGTAAAATACTTAATAAAATAATATAAACTAATAAGAACGCTAAAGCTTCATATAATACAATATTAAAAACTTTAAGACCATTCCATATATTAAAAAATGGTAAATAAGTATACATTAATTTAGAAACGGGATTTTTTAAATAAAATGCTAGAATTAAAACTAAAATAGCTCCAAAAAACATAACTGCACTTTTAAAAACTCCTCTTTTAAATCCTACAATCATTCCCATTAATAAAAATAAAATAATAATAACATCAAATAACATTCTATCAACTCCTATTTAATTATAAGCTATTTTTTATAAATTAGCAATTACTCTATTTTGCTCATTTTCAGACGTTTCAATAGATATTCTTTGTAAAACAAACATCATTGCAATAATATTAAAGCAAAACGAACCACCATAACTCAAAAATGGTAATGGTACACCTGTTAAAGGAATTAAAGCAAGTATTCCTAAAAAATTAATTAATAAATGTAATAAAAAATAAATGAAGGTTCCATAACAAATAATTTGATTTCTTATACAATCAGCTTTCTTTGCTAATTTTAATATGCGATATAAAATATAAAAATATCCTAAAATTACTAAAATACCAACAAATAACCCTAATTCTTCAACAATTATCGGAAAAATAAAATCGGTATGAGCTTCAGGTAAATATAAATATTTTTGAGTTGAATTTCCTAAACCAACCCCAAATAAACCACCATTATGAAAAGCTATAAAACCATTGCATACTTGATATCCAGTATCATCCATATATCTACTGCATGGAGCTTGAAATTTTAATCTTTGTAATTGACTACTATTAAATAAATCAGACTTAGTATATAAAAGAACAAAAGCCCCAATAATAAGAGCAATACCTAAATTTTTAATAATCTTTACTTTACTTTTTTTAGGAAAAGGCACTACTAAAAAAGTAAAATAAGTAATACCTGCTATAATAGCAGCCCCTCCTAAATCAGGTTGCTTAGCAATAAAGAAAAAAATAATTAAAGCTAAAATAAAAGGAATCAAATTATAAGTAAATGGTTTTTGTTTTTTTATGCTTTTTTCATAAAAAACTCCCATAAAAATAATTATGGCCGTTTTAGCAAATTCAGTAGGTTGAAGATTAAAAAAACCTAAATCTAACCAACTTTGAGCACCACCAGCAATTATCCCAAAGCTATAAACTAAACCTAATAATATAATAACACCAATAATATACAAAATGCTCCATATTAAATATTTTTCCGTTTTTTGGGTTAAAAGAAATATTCCAAATAAATAAGATACAACAACATATATTAACTGCTTAGTAAAAAAATAGTAAGGAGATACATCATATCGTAAAACAGCAGATACACTAGATGCTGACAAAATCATAACTAAACCTAAAATAGTATAAATAATCGTCATAAAAAGTAAAGGTTTATCTAGTTTACGAAATAAATTTTGCATATCCTACTCACCACTATAATCTTAACATGTATTTAAAAAAAATTTAAGAAAAATCTCTATTAATAATGTCAAAAAATGAATAATTTAATAAACTATAATAGAAAGATTAAGGAGGTTACATATATGTATTATTATGGAAATAATGGATACTATGGCGGCGGATATGGCGGATATCAACAACCATGCTGCAATGGTGGATATGCTGGCTATACATCAGGATATGGCGCAGGAGCTGCTATATGGATAGTTCTATTTATCTTATTAGTTATTATAATTGGAGCTGGATGGTACGGTAACAATAATAACAATAATTAATCTAAAAAAGAATAGATAAAGCAAAATCTATTCTTTTTATTCAAATAAATCCCAATAAATTTTTTCTTTAATTTTTCGTAAAATGTGATACAATAACACTGTTTATGGGGTGATTATTTATGATATTACCAGATTTAAAAATTTTAGATGAAAAAGATAAAAGATTAAGAAAAAAATCTTTACCTGTTACTTTTCCTTTATCTAATGAAGATAAAAAAATGATTTATGATATGTTAGTATATTTAAAAATGAGTCAAATTGATGAAGAAAGAGAAAAATATGATTTAAGAGCTGGTTGGGGTATGAGTGCTGTTCAACTTGGTAATTTAAAAAGATTTTTTGTCATAGCTGAAGAATTAGAAGATCATTCTTTTAAAGATTATATTATTATTAATCCGGAAATTATTTCTCATAGCGAAGAATTAATTTATGTTGGAGAGGGAGAAGGATGTTTAAGTGTTAATCGTGATGTTGAAGGTATTGTGCCAAGATTTGCTAGAATGACTATTAAATATCAAGATATCAATGGTAATAAAATTGAAATGCGCGTTAGAGAAGATATTTCAATTGCTTTTCAGCATGAAATAGATCATTTAAATGGGATTTTATTTGTTGATCGAATAGATCCTAAAAACCCTTATAAAAATAAAGAATATATGCGTGAAATATAAAAAATGAGTTATCTTTTATAACCCATCATATGTAAGGCAAAAACTAAATCATTATACAATTCGCTAACATTAGAACTATTATTTTTTTTAGCTAAGTTAATACTTTGCCATATTTCATATAAGTGCTTATAGTCACTTTTTTTTCTGTCTATTTCTTCAATAGTTCCATCATTTAAAGTTTGAAAAAAACTGTTCATTGATTTTTTAATAAATTCATCTAATTCATCAAAATCCATATCCCCTACTTGAACTAATTCATAAAGATTTTTTTCTTTAGCAAAAACATTAGCAACTTGATTATCTTTTAAAAAATCATAATTAGCTTTAATTAAACCATATTCACTACCATAATCTTCTAATACCCATTCACTTAATTTTAATTTTTCGAACACTTATATCACCCTTAGTCTAAATTAATTATAAAGCTAAGGTCTTATTTTTTCAAGCAACTTTTCCAATTAAAAAACCATTATCAAATCCGGTAATTAAAACTTTAACAATTTGATTTGCTTCTAATTTTTCATTTAATTTTACTTTTAAATAATTATCAGTTATTCCTACACTTTGTTCTTTACTATTTAATATTAAAACATCTAAAGTTTGATTAATAAATTTTTGATAATAAGCTTTTTCTAATTCATTTGATACTTCAATTAATCTTTTACTACGCATCTTTTTTTCTTCTTCGTCAACTTGATTAGCCATTAAAGCAGCTTTAGTTTTATCTCTTTTAGAAAAAGGAAAAACATGAATTTTAGCAAAATTAATTTCTTTAGCAGTTTCTATAGTTTTTAAAAATAACGCTTCCGTTTCATAAGGATGTCCTACAATAATATCAGTTGTAAGAGCAATATCAGGTCTAACTTCTCTAATTTTATTAACTATTCTTTTAAATTCTTTTAA
>CANQSO010000109.1 GCA_947626535.1 uncultured Bacilli bacterium
ATTTTCTCGCTTCAAATATATAATACCATATTTTTATTTATTTGTGTTTTTTTATTATTCATGGCTGAGTAGTAACTATAATAATTATATTAGTTATCGTAAAGAATATGTTGATTAAGTTGTTTTTAAAACTAATCATAAGTTTAACACCAAAAATCAATCACATAAGTTTAACACCAAAAATCAAACTCTTGTCAAAAACTCAATTTACCTTTATAATGGAAATATAGATTATTAATTTTTAAATTTTCTATAAATATTAAGAGAGGAGAGTAATTATGGATGCAACAATCCTCTTAGCTTTAGTTTTAGGTCTTGCTTTGGGCGCTGGGATAACTTTTTTAATTAAGTATATTAAGGATAAAGGTGCTGAAAATGAGGCTCGTAAATTAATTAATGAAGCCAAAAAAGAAGCTGAACAACTAAAGAAAGACCAACTTTTAGAAATAAAAGAAGAATCTCGTCAACTAAAAGAAGAAGCATTAGAAGAAGTAAAAGCAAAGAAAGATGAACTTGCTCAAACAGAAGAACGTTTACTTCAAAGAGAAACTAGTTTAGATAAAAGAGATGAAATGCTTCAAACAAGAGATAAAATGCTTGATGATAAAGACCAAAGTTTATTAGCAAAGCAAAAAGAACTACAAAGCAAAGAAGAGGAATTATCTGCAAAACTAAAAGAAGAAATTACTCGTTTAGAGCAAATTTCTAAATTTAGTAAAGAAAAAGCAAGAGATTTAATACTTAAACGAACTGAAGAAGAAATGGCTTTAGAAATGGCCGAATACATTAAAGAAAAAGAAGAAGAAGCTAAGTTAACTGCCAATGAAAAAGGCAAACAATTAATTATTGAGTCGATGCAACGTTATTGTGCAGATGTGGCTACTGAACAAACAGTAAGTACCATTAATTTGCCTAATGATGAAATGAAAGGTAGATTAATTGGTCGAGAAGGAAGAAATATTAGAACAATTGAAGCTGTTACTGGTGTAGATTTAATTATAGATGATACCCCAGAAACCATTGTCGTTTCTTCATTTGATCCATTACGAAGAGAAATTGCTAAACTGACAATTGAATCTTTAATTAAAGATGGTCGAATTCATCCATCAAGAATTGAAGAAATTTATGACCGGGTAAGTAAAGATATGAATAGTCGAATTATGGAACTTGGAAATGAAGCTTGCTTTAAATTAGGAATCAGTAAAGTTGATTCTGAGTTAGTAAGATTAATTGGTAAGTTAAATTTTAGAACCAGTTATGGTCAAAATGCTTTACAACATTCAATTGAAGTTGGAGAACTATGTGGCCTAATGGCTTCCGAATTAGGAGAAAATGTTGTTCTTGCTAAAAGAGCTGGACTACTTCATGATATAGGTAAATCAATTGATTTTGAAGTTGAAGGAAGTCATGTTGATATTGGCTTAGATATTGCTAAAAAACATAAGGAAGATGAAATTGTTTTAAATGCGATTGCTTCTCATCATGGTGACTGTGAAGCAACAAGTATTATTTCTTACTTAGTTCATATTGCTGATACTTTGTCAGCTACAAGACCTGGTGCAAGAAATGATTCACTTGATAACTACATTAAGCGTTTAGAACAACTAGAAGAAATTGGTAATTCATTTGAAGGTGTTGAAAAAACTTATGCAATGCAAGCTGGAAGAGAAGTAAGAGTAATGGTTAAACCAGAAGAAGTAACAGACCAAGCATCTTATAAAATCGCTAGAGATATGAAAGAAAAAATTGAAAAAGAAATGCAATATCCTGGCACCATAAAAATCGTTGTAATACGTGAATCTCGTGCTCAAGAAGAAGCTAAATAGTTTCTTCTTTTAATTTACAGTCCTTTATATAAAAAAATTGCTTAGCATTAAATGTTTTGCTAAAATTATAATAGGAAGTGGAATAGTGATAAGTAAAGAAAAATGTTTAAAAATATTAGAAACTAAATATCAAGATTTAGATGCCTTAAAGAAAATGCAAGAACTACTAAATAATTATTTTTTAGCTATAGAAAATTATAAATTAGAAAAAAATAATTATCAAATTAATGATAAAGTTATTTTAAAAAAAGGAACATTAATGCACGGAACATTTAAAAAAGGTTTTGAGTTACAAGATATAAAAGAAAATGGACTACTTGCTAGTGTTTTAATAAATGAAAGGCAATCAAAATATCCAAGTGCAGTTGGAGTTTGGAATTTAAAGTGGGATATATCTTTAAAAGATTATATTAATTTTTATAGTGGTGGAACTATAGAAATGTTAAGTATGAAAGGTGAAAGAAAAACTAAAGTTATTCCATATAATGAAATGAAAAAAATAATTGAAGAAATAAGTCATGAAGATTTTGTTTTTAGATGGAATATTGAACAAACTAAAGAAGCAAGATTTATGCCTAGTTTAGTTCAGAATAAAGTTCAAATTGCTTTTATAATTAATGGTAATAATGAATATATGGAAAATTTAAAAAAAGGCGATATTTTAAATCAAAATTATTTTGATGATAATATTGTTAGAAGTTTTGTAAATAAAGATTATTATGAACAATTTATTAAAGATCGTCAGAATAAAGATGACTTTTTCACTGATAGAGAAAGTGCAATTCTTTTTGGCATACCACCATGTTTTATTGAAGGTATATTAGTAGGTAGAGAATATGAAAAAGATAATAATACCATAAAAGAGCTTAAAAAAATATTTCCAGAATGTTATATATGTAATTTAGATGGATTAGTAATTATGGTATAGATTGGAGAAAAAATATGGATGTACGTTATGAAAAAGAAAAATATCAATTCTTATATAGAGTTTCAGTATTAATTGTTAATAAAGACCAAACAAAATGTTTACTGTTTCATGTAGTAGATAGAAAAGTTTATATGTTAATTGGTGGTAAAGTTAGAGAATTAGAAACTAGTTTAGAAGCTATAAAAAGAGAAGTTAAAGAAGAACTAGGTTGGGAAAATTTGGAATATCAATTTTTAGGATTAAGTGAAGAATTTATTAAAGAAAATAATCAAGATGTTCAATTTATTAATGTGATGTATAAAGCTATCTATAATGAAGAAATAAAAGAAGAAGAATTTCATGGTTTAGAAGGTGATTGGGCTATTTATAAATGGGTTAATATTAATGATTTAGATAATTATTTATTACATCCAAAAGAAATAAAACAAATGATGATAAATAAAAATGAAGTATTTCATTTAATTAATAAAGTTGATTAATAAAGGAGATAGTTATGACTTTTAAAGAATTTAAAAATGAATATAAACAATTACAAACGGAAAGTAAACGCAAAGAATTTATCAAAAAAAGATTAAATTATTTATTAGAGAATAATAATGTTCCTACTCAAATAGGAATTGGTTGTTGTGGGTCTTATAATGGCTTTATAACTCCTAATATATCTGTTAGGTCTAATGAACTTAAATTTTTTCAAGGCTTAAAAATGGATGATATGGATATTTATGAAAGTTTATTAAATTATGTTGATAATGATTTAGATAGATATATGTATGGCGAGCCAATTACTATATATTGTATTCAGCAATTTATATGGAATTATTTTGGGTATAATGGTGGTTCAGTATTTCAAAGAATTGAACTTTATGATAATGATGAGCCAATATCTATAAAAGAGTTTAAGAAAAATAACCTTGCTACTTGTTCAGAAAGAAGTGCTATGGTTCAAAATCTGTTAAAATTTTTAGGCTTTGATTCGGAAATTGTTTTTGGTAAATTAAATGATAAAGAACTTCATTCGTACATTATTTTTAAACCTGAAAATAGTAAAATAAGAATACTTTATGACCCAATGAATCCTGTCGAGTATAGTATAGATGGTCAAAAAAGATATTGTCCCGGTGTTGCTAAAATGAGCGAAGAACAATATTTAGATTTAAATAATGGTAAAGAATATGTATTCAATTATGATTTAGTAAAAAAATTATTTATTAAAGATAATGAATATGTAGAACAAGAAAGAAAATATCTTAGTGATGAAATTAAATATAAAAATCTTCAAGAAAAAGAATTTTTAAATCAAAAAAAGGATTTTTTAAAAGAACAAAAAGAGTTGTTAAATGAAAGTGATAATTTATTAAGATGAATGGAAGTAAATATGTTAGAAAAAAGAATAATTATTA
>CANQSO010000110.1 GCA_947626535.1 uncultured Bacilli bacterium
CTTTTTTCTATTCTTTTAAATGACATATAGTACCACTTAGTATTATAACACTTTTTTTCTTAAGTTGACAGCATTGCACACCACCGTACGTACCGTTCGGTATACAGCGGTTTAATTTGTAATAATATGTACTTTAACATAATGGTCTAGTGAATTAACTATGCCTCTTTTAGTGCGCCATGCATGGCGCACCCCAAAAACCGCGTAATAAATTACGTGGCTTGTTTTAGGTGCTAAAAGCATTTTAGTGAGCAAACTCACCTCACTATCTTAAAATTTTTTATATTCATCTGCTGATTCTCTATCATTTTTTTATTATTTCTTAAGAATTATTTAAAACTAATGTCGATTCAAAAACTTTATTATTTAGATAATAATAATTTTTGAACTTCTTGAATAACTTTAGCATCATCTTTATTATATGGTCCCTCACAATAACCATAATATATTTCAACACCCCTAAAAGACATCTTTTTAAGTAACTTTAAAATCTTTTTATTTTGTTGTTCTCTTTCTTTTGCTTCTTTTATTAATTTAGAATTTTTAATTATAATACTATTATCAGTCTTTAACTTTTCATTATACCTTTTAAGATCATATTTATTCATAATATATATAGGATATTTACCGTTATTAAGATATTTAATTACATCTAACACTATTGGTTCTTCTTTATTTAATATTTTACTAAAACATTCATTAATACTATTAGTTATTAAACTGGCAATAAGCATTATTAAAATTTCATCTTTTCTATTTTCTGCCTTTACTTCACTAAATTTACCCATTAAATAATATAATTTATCTAAATTAGCAAATTGACCATAATTATTAATATAAAACTTAACCGTATTAAAAACTTTTTTTTCTAAATATTGATAATCGGTAAAATTAATATTAAATTTTAATTCACTTAACTTTTTATGAGCATCTATATCTCTTAACAAAATACCTTTAATTTGTTCACTGTTAATTTTATTTAAAACATGTCTTTCATTAGTATATTTATAATGGTTTTTATAAAATTGTTTATCTAAAGCATTAATATCGTCAATTATAAAACATATCTTATTTTTATTAAAATCATATAATTCATTTTCTAGTTTATAATAACTAAATATGGTTCTAGGGAAATGATTAACACAAACATAATTATCTTTATTACTAGCATGTGTATAATTGCGATAATAGTAATCAAGTTTTTCTTCAATAGCTACTTTTTTTGAAACAATTCCATTATTTATAATAGAAAAAAATCTTGAAAAATCATAATCAATTGAATGATAATAAAATAAATCAATATTTTCATAAGATATATTATTAATTTTAATCATCTCCTCTCCTTAATAAAATATGTTACCATCTAACTTCTTTAAAATTATTTCAAATAAAGCTCCTCCGAAAAATTACGGAAGAGCCAATTAATTATTTTCTTGTCCTTTTCAATTTTATATTTTCTTTTTTATTTGAAAGAAATTCTTCATAACTCATAGGATAATCTTCACTAGTATCACCTAAATAAAATAAATATTCAAGATATGAGTTATGTGGGCCAGGTTGATATCCAGCCACAGCAGAATTTAATTCTTCTCTTCTCAACTAAAAACATTGTACCATATATATTATATTAATTCAAATTCTATTTATTCGAATTTACTTTTAACTATTTTCTTACTAGAGCTTTATTTAAGGCTTTTTCTATTAATTTTTTTGAGCATTTTAATAAAACTTCTTTATGGGCTTGGACATCGGCTTCTTCAATATCTTTTGCAAATTTATAGTTATATTCTGGATCTTTACTTTCAATTATAACCTTGCCATGGGCCAAAATATCTGCTCCTTCAATATCTCTTGCAAATTTATAATTATAGTCTAAGTCTTTACTTTCAATTACGGCCATTTCATGGGCTTTGACATCGGCTCCAATGACATTTTCTGCAAAAACTTTATTCCATCCTGCATCTTTACTTTCAATTATAACTTTTCCATGGGCTAATACATCTGCTCTGATTACATCACGAGCAAATAAATAATTATATGATAAGTCTTTACTTTCAATTATAACCTTACCATGTTCTAGAGCATCAGCCCTTTCAAAAGCATTTGCAAATCTATAGTTATATAATAAGTTTTTACTTTCAATTATGACTTTTCCATGAGCTTCAATATCCGCTCCTTTAACATTCACAGCAAAGTTATAATTATATTCTGGATCTTTACTTTCAATTATAACCTTACCATGAGCCCTTATATCTGCTCCTTCAATATCTCTTGCAAATTTATAATTATAGTCTAAGTCTTTACTTTCAACTATAACTTTTCCATGAGCTTGGACATCGGCTCTTGCAAAATCTTTGGCAAATAAATAATTATATTCTGGAATTTTACTTGCAATTATAACTTTTCCATGAGCTTGGATATCTGCTCCTTTAACAAAACTTGCAAAGTTATAATTATCTTCTAAATTTCCATTTGCAATTATAACTTTTCCGTGGGCTAAAACATCTGCTCCTTTAATAGCACGAGCAAATATATAATTATATTCTGGATCTTTACTTTCAATTATAACCTTACCATGAGCCCTTATATCTGCTCCTTTAACATCATGAGCAAATTTATAATTATACTCTGAATCTTTACTTTCAATTATAACCTTGCTATGAGCTAAAACATCGGCATCTTTAAAACTTGTGGCAAATCGATAATTCAAATTTAAGTCTTTGCTTTTAATTATAACTTTTCCATGAGCTTGGACATCTGCTCCTTTAATATTTTTAACAAATTCATAATTATATTCTGGATCTTTAGTTGCAATTATAATCTTACCATGGGCTTGGACGTCGGCTCCTTTAACATTTCCAGCAAATTTATAATTATACTCTGGATCTTTACTTTCAATTATAACCTTGCCATGAGCTAAAACATCTGCCCCTTCAATATCTCTGGCGAATAAATAATTATAATCTAAATAATTAAAACAAGACTTCACACCAGCAAATTTTTCTTTGTCGCCAATTATAGCATTACCATGGGCTTGGACATCGGCTCCTTTAACATCTCTAGCAAATTTATAGTTATATTCTAGATTTTTACTTTCAATTACAGCTTTACCATGAGCTTGAACATCTGCTCCTTTTACATCTTTGGCAAATTTATAATTCCAGTAAGGATCTTTACTTTCAATTATAACCTTACCATGAGCTTGGATATCTGCATCTTTAAAATTTTTGGCAAATTCATAATTATATTCTAGGTTTCCTCTTGCAATTATAACTTTTCCATGGGCTTGGACATCGGCTCCTTTAACATCACAAACAAAATTATAATTAGTACTTGAAGATGAAGTATCAATTACAACTTTTCCATGAGCTTGAACATCTGCTCCTTTAACATTTTTAGCAAATTCGTAATTCAATTTTGGATCTTTACTTTCAATTACAATTTTACCATGAGCTTGGACATCTGTTCCTTTAACATTTTTAGCAAATTTATAATTCCAGTATGAATTTTTACTTTCAATTATAACCTTACTATGAGCTTCTATATCTGCATCTTCTACATTTCTAGCAAATTTATAATTCCATTCTGGATCTTTACTTTCGATTATAACCTTACCATGAGATAAAATGTCTGCTCCTTTAACATCTCTAGCAAATTTATAATTATCATCTAAATCACCATGTTCAATTACAACTTTTCCATGAGCTAAAACTTCTGCTCCTTTAATATCTTTGGCAAATTTATAATTCCAGTATGGATCTTTACTTTCAATTATAACCTTGCCTAATTCTAAAACTTCTGCATCTGTATATTTTTTTGCAAATTCATAGATATATCTAGGAATTCCACTGTTTATAACTGCTCTCATTCCTTTTTCTTGGCTAATAACCCCTAGTTCTAATTGCTTTAAAAATTCCTCAAAATTTCCATGTAATAATATATTAATATTCGTATTCATAAAAATTCTTCCTTTCGTTTTCGGTATATACTATAACAAAATAATTTATTTGTCAATTTTAACATGTTACAAGATAGTGTTTCCAAAGTGGGGAGATTCTAAAAAAGCCATTTATACAATAAAAAAATGGTTAAAACCTAAAAATTGC
>CANQSO010000111.1 GCA_947626535.1 uncultured Bacilli bacterium
TTATAATATTAATTACTATGTTTTTGATGTATTTTTACATCTATTTATTCTTTAGACACAGTTAACTTAATGGGACCATGGCGTCCCTTTTTCTCCATTACCGTCTATTATTTTTACTGACGATGATAGATATACGACTGGCTGAACCCCGCGCGCAAGGTACGCATAGCCGCCGTTGACATAGCCAGACGAATACACACTGAACACATAGTAAGCATTAGAAGAATACGGCGATGGTGTCATTGTCCACATATAACCGCTTTTTGGTTTTAACCAATCATTTGTGTTACAACTATCACTATTATAATTACGCATACTTTTTCCTAAACATGTTTCTCTAACACTCCATCCTACGGCATATCCATAATCACTTGGATACATTAATCCTATATATCCTTCCCATGTTGTTGTTCTTGGTACGTTGTCATTACAATAATCTCCTCCACCATTACTTGTACATTGTTCTTTGCCATTATGACTTCCTCTTTCTGTTTCATATGTTGCTTTTGCTGTCCATTGTGTATTATCATAAGTTGCAAATGTCCCTGTATTCCATCTTACTTTTGCTATCTTGTTCTTTGCTTCTTCACTTATTCCGTTACTTGTAAATTCACATGTTTTATTTGTTTCACCTGTATTATTGTAACAGTTTCCACTTCCTCTATTCCAATACAAACTTCCTCCTATGGCTGGTGTTCCACTATATACTGTATTGGGATTTAATAGTTTCATTAAATCTGCTTGACTCCATTCATTTACTCCATAACCACCATTTATTCCATCTGCACTACTATCCCAACTATAGCTTCCTATACTATCTGCCCTTATTATTTTTACTAAACTTTCTTGTTGTCCTCCATTATCTAAATTTGTTATGTTATTCATTACTCCGATTACTCGCCATAATATTGGATTACCAGCACTATCTTTATCTCCGATATCTATATAGTTATTTACTGTTGCTCCTACATATCTTATATTTGCTTCACTTGTATCATCTGTTTTTAAATTTGTTGTATCTGTTTTAGCTAAATTTTTAAAATAATCTACTATTGGTGTTCCATTTTTCTTATTTATTGTATATGCACCTGTCCATCCACTTGGATTTCCAACATGGTCTACTGCTCTAAAATAATATGTTGCATTTAATTCATCACTTATTGTCCATGGATTATTTGGTACTCTTGTTGTACTACTTTTATTTGTAGAATATTCATAATATGATACACTTTGATTATCTGTTGATGTTAATGTTATTTTAATGTCATTACCAGTTACTGTTCCACTTACATAGCCATTTAGATTTACGGTTGGTACACTTGGTGGTTCTTTATCTATATTGGTTATACTTTGAGCTGTTGGATATGTATAGATATTTCCAGCATTATCTCTTACTTTTATTATGATATTACTTTCATTTGCTTGGTATTCTTTTTTATTACTTGCTTGCCAATCGGTTCCATTATTAAAGCTATAAGCTGCTGTACTATGTAAGCCACTTCCTCCACTATCTGTTGCTCCATTTATTGTTAAGGTTACATTATCTTTTGTCCATGAACTATTACTTTTACTTACTCCAGTTATACTTGGTAATTCTTTTTCAATGTTGGTTATTTCTTGTTTGGTTGGATAAGTGTAAATATTACCTGCATTATCTCTTACTTTGATTGTAATATTACTTTCATTTGCTGAGTATTCTTTTGTGGCACTTGCTTGCCAATCTGTTCCATTATTAAAACTATAGGCGGCTGTGCTATGTAAGCCACTTCCTCCTGTATCACTTGCTCCTTCGATTGTTAATGATACTTTTCCATTAGTCCAACTACTATTACTTTTACTTACTCCTGTTATACTTGGTGGTTCTTTTTCAATGTTGGTTATTTCTTGTTTGGTTGGATAGGTATAGATATTTCCTGCATTATCTCTTACTTTGATTGTGATATTACTTTCATTTGCTGTATATTCTTTTGTTGGGCTTGCTTGCCAATCTACTCCATTATTAAAACTATATGCTGCTGTACTATGTAGACTACTTCCACCTGTATCTGTTGCTCCTTCGATTGTTAATGATACCTTTCCATTTGTCCAACTACTATTACTTTTCTTTACTCCTGTCATACTTGGTGGTTCTTTTTCAATATTTGTTATACTTTGAACTGTTGGATAGGTATAAATATTTCCTGCATTGTCTCTTACTTTGATTGTAATATTACTTTCATTTGCTGAGTATTCTTTTGTGGCACTTGCTTGCCAATCTGTTCCATTATTAAAACTATAGGCGGCTGTGCTATGTAAGCCACTTCCTCCTGTATCACTTGCTCCTTCGATTGTTAATGATACTTTTCCATTAGTCCAACTACTATTACTTTTACTTACTCCTGTTATACTTGGTGGTTCTTTTTCAATGTTGGTTATTTCTTGTTTGGTTGGATAGGTATAGATATTTCCTGCATTATCTCTTACTTTGATTGTGATATTACTTTCATTTGCTGTATATTCTTTTGTTGGGCTTGCTTGCCAATCTACTCCATTATTAAAACTATATGCTGCTGTACTATGTAGACTACTTCCACCTGTATCTGTTGCTCCTTCGATTGTTAATGATACCTTTCCATTTGTCCAACTACTATTACTTTTCTTTACCCCTGTTATACTTGGTAATTCTTGATCTATTTTTAAGGTTGTACTTTTTGTTAAACTTCTATTCTTTGCTTTATCATAGCATCTATAATATCTTGTTTCATTATGATTTCCTGTATATGTTTTTGATATTGAGTTGTTACTTAAACTTTCACTCATTCTTGTATAGTCACTATCATTTGTACTTTCTTCACAATAATCAAAGGCACTTCCACTTGATATATTACTTACATTTATTTTTACTGTTACATCTTCATTTGTCCAACTTGTCTTATCATTTACTACTTCTATTGTTGGAGCATCTTTATCTACTTTTTCTACTATAATATTTCTACTACTTACATTTCCTACTTGGTCTTTAACATGAATATACCATTTAGTATTTACATCGACACTTTTCTTATATGTTTGTTCTTCTGTTAAGTTATCTTGTTTTGTTAAATTATTATTATTTATTGTCTCGTTTGTACTATATTCATATCCTGCTATTCCACTATCTTTATCTATTACCGTTGTACTTATTTCATTTGTTTGTTCCCATTCACTACTGACATTCATACTTTTGATATCTGGTCCATCTGTATCGATATTAGTTATACTTTGAACTGTTGGATATGTATAAATGTTTCCAGCATTATCTTGAACTTTTATTACAATGTTACTTTCATTTGCTAAATATTCTTTAGTATTTCCTAGTTGCCAAGAAGACCCTCCATCAAAACTATATCTATCTTTATCATGTAATCCACTTCCACCTAAGTCTTCAGCTCCATTTATTGTTAATGTTACACTTCCACTTGTCCAATTACTTTCACTTTTACTTACTCCGCTTATACTTGGTTCTGTATGATCTATATTTGTTATATTTATCTCTTCAGTATAACTAGTTTCATTTCCTACATCATCTTTGACTTTAATTTTTATTCCACTTTTATTATTTTCATATGCCATTTCATTACTTTCTTGATAATGTAATCCATCATCAAAACTATAGGCTTCTTTAGCTAGTTTTACATCATCACTTGCTGTTACTTTTATTGTTACTGATGTGTTTGTCCATCCTTCTTCTGGTATTTTCTCTACGTTACTTATTGTTGGTCCTTGTTTATCGATATTATCTACTTTTACTTCTTTATCATATGTTGTTATATTTCCGACATGGTCTTTTACTTGAATGTTTATATTTGGATCATTATATTTATATTCTTTTTGGTTTTCTTCTATCCAACTTATTCCTCCATCAAAACTATATGGTTTACTATCTAAATCAACATCATCACTTGCATTTATGGTTACTGTTACACTTTGATTTGTCATAGTATCTATACTTTTTGTTACACTTTCGATTGTTGGATTTGT
>CANQSO010000112.1 GCA_947626535.1 uncultured Bacilli bacterium
ATTAAAAGTTTCATTATCTAACTCAATATCTTCTTTATATATTATTTTATGAATATCTATTTTACGAAGATATTCTCTTAAATTCTTAACAAGTTTTAAATATTTTTCTAAATCTTTAAGAGCAACATTTTCACCTTTACATAATTTTTTAACAAGTAATCTAACTTTTTGATAATTATTATAAACATCTTCACAATAAATAGATTTAGTTTTTGAATAGCCAAGACAATAACTAACATTTAATTCATTTATCGTACTAATTAATTCTTCATAAAGATTACAATAAAATTCTTTATCTTCAACTTCTATTTGTAATTTTCTATTTTCTAGATCAAATATAACAATTATCTTTAATCATTGTATTAATTTTTGTATTAAATTCATCAAAAAATTTTTCTCTTACTTCAAAATAATTATTTCTAGCTATATTAACTTGTTCTCTTAAAATTTCTTTTTCTAATTCATTTAAAAACATATGTCCTCCTATATTTTTTTATTTATTTCTAATAATATCTTTAAAACTTTATTTTGACTATTAAGTTCATAACTATTAATTCTTTGAAGAAGGCTTGTTTTAATGGCAATTAAATCATCTCTAGAAAACTCAGAAATTTTATTAGAATCTTTTAATAGGTAGTTAATTGGCCAATCTTCTAATTCTTTATTTTCTTCTAATTCTCGTTTTTTAAGACTTTCTTTAGCTTTTTCATTTTCTTTATTTATAATAATATAATCAGTAAGTAGTTCAATAAATCTTTCATAAGGCATTCCTTCATTTACAGCTTGAAATAAAATTTCATAACAATTATTAAATGCCTGACTATTTTTAGACATTTCTAAAGTAAGGTCTTTAGATTCATCAACAACATTAAAGTTAATTTTATTTAAATAGGTTTTTAAATAATCATAAAAATTTTGATATAGAAAGATATCAGAATAATATTTTTCTTCATTATTTACTAATTTTTCAATAATTAAACGATAATAAGTAAGATATTTTTGACATTTTTCATAAACTTTTTTATTCATATTGAATTCTTTTTCTTCATCTTCTTTAATAAGATTATAATCAAAAATATCATGAATTAATTTTTCATAACGCTCAACATAAATATTAAGTCTATTATATTCTTCACAAATATCAATAAGTTTATTATATTTTCTTCTAAAAACAATCTTATTCAATTTATCACTTAAAAGAGGTTCTAATTCATTATATTGATTTCTTAAATCACTTAATTCATTTAACAAATTACCATACTTTTCTTTAATTATTTTCTTTTCATCTAAAGTAAAAAACGTTCCCATAAATAGACCTTCTTTCTTAATTGTCTATCTTATCTTAATATTTAATATTTTGCAAGTATAAACCATAACCAGGCATTATTAAAAAATTACTTTTAATGTTAGGATTTTCTAAAGCATTATGGATATCAAAAATACTTTTCTTTTTAGAGCCAACCATAATTAAAGCCCCAACTAAACTTCTTACCATATATCTATAAAAACCTTTACCTGTTATTTCAAAATATAACATATTATCTTTTTCATAAATTTTAAAATCATTAATGGTACTTAAATAACTTTTACGATATCCAGATACAAAATTATGAAAATCATGAGTTCCAATAAATTCTTTACTAGCTTCTTGCATTAATTTAAGATCAAGTTGATAACTAAGATGATAAGCATAATTATTTAAAAATGCATCTTTCTCCCCAAAATAAATTTTATATAAATAAGTTTTTTCTTTAACCATAAACCGCGCATGAAAATCATCCGCTACTTTACTTATACTATTAACACTGATAGATAAAGGTAATAAGCGATTAACAATATACTTTAATTTCTCGCAATCAAAATCTTTTTCTAAATCAAAATGAACGCATTGGTCATAAGCATGGACTAAAGCATCAGTTCTTCCAGCTCCTTTAACTAAAACTTTACTACCATTTATTTTACTTAAAACATTTTCAAGATACCCTTGAATTGTTTCTTTATTTTTTAATCTTTGAAAGCCATTATATTTACTTCCATCATAACTAATTCGCATTAAATATCTCATGATACACCTCGATAAATAGCCTTTAAAGTTTCATTAAAAGTAACTTCATGCGAAATTTTATAACCCTTAGATTCTAAATATTTAATTAAAGAAACCGTCTTAGGCATTTTAACATATTTATATAATTCTTCATCATAAAAATCATTAATAACTTTATAATGTTCTTTATCTACATATAAAATTACTTCTTTAACAAACTCTGCAATAAAATCCATATCATCTTCAATTAAAACAATCTTAATTTTTTGCTTATTAACTAAATTTCTAATTAATCTTTTAAAATACTCTTGTTCACCATAAGTTAATTTACTAAACAATTTTTCAATAATTAATTCTTGAGTGTTTTTTAATAAATAATACGCTAGACGAATTTTAATTCTTTCAATACTACATAATTTATTTAATGGAGTATTTAATATATCTTCATTTAATTGCACTAATTTTAAAACTTTTAAATACTTCTTAGAAAAAGATAAAAAATCTAAAACACTAATCTCATCTTTAAATACTTTATCATTAATAAGATTATAACCTTTAAATAAAGATTTAGGTGGATTTATAATTACTTTAATTTTACCAGTTTCTAACATAAGCTATCACCTAATTCTTCTTTACTATAACAAATATGATCTAAAACCCCATAATAATTTAATTGAGTACTTAAATTAACATAAAAAGGAAGACTATAACCTAATAATTTCATTAATTTTTCTTCTTTTAATATTAAAGATGTTTTACCTTCCATTGCTACTATTTTATTAGCTATAATAATGGTATAAGAAAAACTAATAAGATCTTCTACATCACTAGTACAATAAAGAAATTTAATTCCTATTTTTTTAAGATAATCAAATATTTTAAGACGATCTTTATAAGGAAAAATAGAACTTAAATCATCAATTATAATAACTTCTGGTTTACTAGCAATTTTTTTAAATAATGATTGTAAATATGGTAAATATTTTTGATTATTTTTTAATTCAAAATTTTCTTTTATTTCATATGTATTAGATTTTTCTAAAAAATAATATTTAAATTTTTTATTAATTTTTTGTAAGTTTTTTAAAAGAGTTGTTTTACCACAACTATGTCTACCTAAAATACATATGGAATCATAAGAAAAATCAAGATTAAGATTTTTTATTAAAGTTCTTTCATTTATTTTAACCGTTAAATTATATTTCATTTCCATCACATACTATATAATACAAAAAAAATAGGCTTTTTCCTAGTCTATTTTTCTTCATTTGGCATTTTAATTATAATTTCTCCTGGTAAGCTATACATATATCTTTCTCTAGCATAACGTGCGATATAATCACGATCATGTAATTTAGTAACTTCGCTTGTTAAACTTGCTTCTTCTTCTAATAATTCTTCATATTGGATATTCATAGCGGCTAAAGACTGTTTATTATTAACAATTTGTAACCAATCTTTAAAAATGGTACTAATAAAACCAACTAGTATGGCAATAACGCATACAAGTAATAAAGCAAATCTTCCTTTTCGGCCAATTTTTTTCTTTGACATACTAGTCCTCCCATATTAATTAAAGTATATCACAAAATATTATTACTTACTATGCTATAAATACTATTAGATAGTTAATTTTACATTTTACTGTAAAGTGTTCAAAAAAAGCTTGCAAATTTTAATATTGTGCAAAGTGGGCGAGTTGAGTTTTATATGGCGTTCCTTTTTCGCCATTACCGTCTATTATTTTTACTGACGATGATAGATATACGACTGGCTGAACCCCGTTCGCAGTGCCAACAGGTTTGCCCCCATGTTTGACACTTTATTAATTTAATATTCAATTTTTCCTAGATTTTATCTAGTTTTTTTATTTTTTAATCTT
>CANQSO010000113.1 GCA_947626535.1 uncultured Bacilli bacterium
TTTAATGAGTAGTAATTTAAATTTAATTTTAAGTTTATTAGAAACTGGTAAAACTGATATTCCTTTTGAAAGTTCAAATTATAAAATAAATGATGGTTATAGAGAATCACTTTTAGAAACAAATGCTAAGATTATGAATTTATTTGCTAGTAAAAGTCCTTTATTTTTAGGAGGTTCTGCTGGTCTTGCTTTAAGAACTCAAACGATAATTGGCACGATTGATTTTCAATCACCAAAAAGTCCTTTAGTTCAAAATATTAACTTTGGGGTTCGAGAAAGAGCAATGGCTAATATCTTAAATGGTATGGCTTTAAGTGGTTTAAAAGTTTTTGGAAGTACTAAATTATGTTATCTTGATGAATTAAAATCTGGAATTAGAATGAGTGCTTTAATGAATTTACCTGTGACTTATATTTTTACTCATGATTCATTGTATGATAGTGAAGATGGTCCCGCAAGAATTCCTTGTGAGCAAATAAATACTTTAAGAATGATTCCTAATTTAACTGTTTTTAGACCAGCTGATATTAATGAAGTAATGGGTACTTGGGAATATATTTTAGCATCAAATAAACCAGCCTCAATTGTCTTAACTAAAAATAATGTTCCTAAATTACCAGGTTCAAATAGTAAAGAAGTTTTAAAAGGTGGCTATATAATTAAAAAAGAAGATAGTAGATTAGATGGTATTATTATTGCAACCGGAAGTGAAGTTGTAAGTAGTATGCAAATTGCTTATGATTTAAGAGCCAATGGTCTAGACATTAGAGTTATATCCATGCCAAGTTTAGAATTGTTTTTAAGTCAAGGAGAAGAATATCGTAATTTACTTTTACCAAAAGATGTTAAAACAATTGTTATTGAAGCTGGAAATAGTTTTTGCTGGGGAACATTTGCTACTAGTGATGAATATATTTTAGGCATAAATGATTTTGCTTACAGTGGTGTTCCAATTGAAGTTTTACAAAAGATGGATTACGACTATGAAAGCTTAAAATTAAAAGTTGAAACATTACTTAAATAATTCGACAAAAAACGCGCATATTATATGTTATCCTAATAAGGGTGAATAATATGCGTCATTTTTATATTTTTAAAATTAATCCAAGCGTTTCAAAAGTTTTCAAAAATCGTCCTTATGAAGTTTTTCATACATTAGAAACTCTCTATTATCGAACTGATGATGATATCTATTTAGGTAAAAATTTTGTTAAACAATTTATCTATCCTATTTCTTTAAAAGAATTAGATATTATGTTATTCAAAAAATTTAAAAACAATTATTTTTATATGAAATACAAAAATGTTCATAGTTTACATGATTTTTATCGTAAAGAAAGTACCACTTTATCTTTACATAAAACTTTTCTAAAATTAGACACTAATGTTATTAAACCTTGTTTTTTAAAAGAATTACAAGAATTTAATAATTTATTTGTCTGTGATTTTGAAAGTAAAGATTATTTTTGGTTAGATTCTTTTAAATTAGGCGCTGTCTTTATATAAAGAGGCTTATTTAATTTTTCATAATCATATTCTTTTTCATTAGTTATTAAATCATATAAAATACTAGCCTTTAATTCATATTCATTAATAAGACTATTCTTTTTAACTTTAATTGGTAATTTAAATTTCTTTTTATTTTGATTTAAATAATATGCTCCCTTATCATTAAAACCTAAGATTTTAAGATAATCAATTTTTAGTTCAGCATCTTTTTTTAAAATTCCTAAATTAATATGAAGTAACATTCTTTGTAAACGATTAGTTGTATAACGTTTACTTTTTATTTTAATTAAAAATTCTTCATAGTTATTTGCATTTACAATAGCTTTTTTAAGAAGATTTTCAATACCTTCATTAACATCTAAATATAAATCTAAATGACTATCAGTTAAGATTTTATGTTTTAAAAGTTTAAAATATAAATTATAATTTACTTTAATAATTTTATCTTTACTAATACTTGGAACATACTTACTAATATCATTATTATTTTTAATTTTTTCTCTAATATTTTCGGCACTTATAATTTCTTCATTAGATATTTTATCATGAAAATCATTAGTTCTTAAAATAGTTTCTAATTCGATTTTTAAATTTTGTTTTAATATTGCTTTACAGTAAGATATACCAAGTAAATCATTAGGTTTTATTTTTAATTCATCTAAAGAATTAATTAAACTTTTAGGATAACTATTTCCTTTTTTTAAATTATTTTTCATTTTACTTAAATTTAAATTTTCTTGTTTTTTAGCAATATCCATTAAATAATCTAGATTATTTGTTTCACTACCAAAAATAATTTTATCAACATTTAAAGCATCTAATAAACTAATTCCCGCCATAGCAAATTTATCAGCCGCTTGAGTTCCATATAAAACTGGTAATTCCACTACAATATCAACACCATTTAATAAAGCTATTTTTACTTTATCAGCTTTTTTTAAAATACTAACTTCACCACGTTCTAAAAAATAACCATTTAAACATAAAATTATAAGGGAATTAGGATATTTTTCTTTAATCTTTTTTAAATGATATAAATGCCCATTATGAAAAGGATTATATTCACAAATAATACCAATAACCATAGACTCACTTCCGTTTTAAGGATTTTAACATAGATTGAGTATTTTGACAAATTGTTATATAATTTTATTGGTGATAAAAATGGATTTAAATAAATTAATAATTAATGAAATGGATACTAAAATTAAGGTAGATATTCCTGAAAGTTATTATCAAAAAACAGATATTATTTCTTTGCCTCCATTTGAAATTCATTTAAAAATTACTAAAGATAATAATCAAGATTTTCATTTAGATATCAAAGCTTCTCTTAAAATGATTTTAAAAGATGCTTTAACATTAGAAGAAGTAGAGTATCCTTTTACTTTAAATATTGAAGAAAAAATAACAGATGATAATGAAATATTAGAAAATTTTATGGAAAAAAAGCAAAATACACTTGATATTATTGGGGTTTTATGGGAAAATATTGTACTGGAAATCCCAATTAGTTATCGAAAAAGTAAATTAGAAAATGAATATCATGATGGTTGGGAACTAGTTGGAGAGAGTAAAGAAGAACAAATCGATCCAAGACTTGCTCCATTATTGGAGTTATATAATGATGAAAAGGAGTGATATCATGAAACTAAACCTTCAATTATTTGGTGTTCCATTTAGAAGAACAAGTAAAACTAAAAAAAGAATGCGTCGTACTCATTTAAAAAAAGAAGTTGGTGCAATTAGTACTTGTCCTAAGTGTGGAGCCTCTATTAGACCTCATCGTGCTTGTATGAAATGTGGTTTTTATAAGAATGAAGAAGTTATAAAAATTAATGAAGAAGAAAAGTAACATCGATAAATGTTATTTTTTTTAGTATAAACTATCATTAAGAACATATATTAAATGTAGTACATTTTAAGAATGTTCATTAGATAATGGTCTTGGTGGTAGAAGTGGAAATTAGTAAGAGTGATAACAAGTATATTTATGTTATAGTAGGTAAGAATATTAGAAGAATTAGAAAAGCACATCATTTAACGCAAGTACAATTAGCTGATTTAATTCAATATAATGAAGGAACAATAGCTAATATTGAAAATAATAGTTATCAAACTTTTAGCTTAGAATTTTTATACATAATATCTAAAAAATTACATGTTTCAATGAAAGAATTCTTTGAAAATATTGATGAATAGAGTAAGTTTTCCTTGAATTTGGTTATAATATATATTATAATCAATTTGTTCAATTGAAAACGTTCTTGTAGCTCAGTTGGATAGAGCAATCGCCTTCTAAGCGATCGGTCGAGAGTTCGAATCTCCCCAAGAACACCAGAAAAAATATTAAACTCGGACTTTTATAGTTCGAGTTTTAAAA
>CANQSO010000114.1 GCA_947626535.1 uncultured Bacilli bacterium
TTTCTTTTAGATATTTTAAAGCGAATTGCAACAAGCCTAAAATTAGATTTAGCTAAAACTTTAGCCAATAGTTTTATAATTAGTTCTGATAATACTCATGCGATTCATCCCAATCATGACGAATTAATGGATGATACTGGTAATTTAAAATTAAATGAAGGAATTGCTATTATTAAAGAAATTAGTTCAACAACTGATGGTTATTTTTCCAGTATTTTAAAAAAGATTTGTGATGAAATAGGCGCTAAGTACCAAGACTCAACTTTTAAAAATGATTTAAGTTCGGGCTCTACTCTATCAGGATTAAGTTTAAGGCATGTAAGTGTATCTTCAATTGATATTGGTATACCTCAACTTGCCATGCACTCATCACTAGAAGTTTGTGGCTTGAAAGATGTTTATGATTTATATTTAACTTTAAGTAAATTTTATCAAACTGATATTATTATAAATAAAGAAAAGACAAAACTTATTTTTCACTAGGTTTTGTCTTTTTAGTAGTTGTTTTCTTTTTAGTTGTTGTTTTTTTCTTAGGAGATTTTTTTACTTCTTCTTTTTCTTTAACTTCAATTATTTCTTGTTTTGTTTCAATTTCCTTTTCATCTTTGACAATGGTATTAGCAAGAATATCATGTAAGCCTCGACCATCAGTTCTAACTAACATAAAGAATAATGTAATATACATAATAATATAACTTACTAAATTAACATTTTGGTAAACATTATAGTAATTTTCCGAACTCATTGTAAAGACAATAATTAATTCAATTATTGGAATTAATATATTATATAAAATGATTGCTCTTACCAAATAATTAACCATACTTAACGGTTTATCATTTGCACTTGCTAATTTTAATTTAAATATTTTCTTACCAATAGTTTGTCCTTTATATAAAAATTGAAAGATAACAAAATAACCAATAAAACAAATTGTTGATACAATAACATAACTACCATTTAATCGGTATAAATCATAAGCAATAGGAATTAAAGCTTCATTAAATTCTTCACTACTTATTTCATTATTTTGATATTGTTCATTTACTCTTACTACTTCATTATATTTAGTATTATATTCTTCTTTATGAGGATTTACAAAAGGAAGTAACATAACACCATAAATAATAACTGTTACAACTAAATAATCAATTAAATACGCTCCTAAACGTTTTAATAAGGTTTTCAAATAAAAACATCCCTTTCTTGTCTAAAGATTATATCATGAGGAATACTAAAATTCAATTTATTTAGCTATTTATTAAAGTCATGTCATCAATTGCATCCAATATTTTATAAATACTCGTATGAGGATTAGCCTTTATTAAATCTTCATTATTGTTATTAATTTGTAATTCCAAAAATTTTGCATTTTTTCTAGCTTTATCTGTAAAATTTTTAATTGTTTTAAATAAATCCATTGTTTCTCTATATGTACCATTTATCTTTTCTAATTCTTTTTTTACTTCCTTGCTAGAATTGAATTTCAATTTATTATTACGATAATGCAATAAATACCAGATTTCAAAAGTAGGAGCCGAAGTTATAATTTCAATGTTATTTAAATTGCATTTTTGTTCTATCTTTTTAATATCATTAATTCTTTTCTCATTTAAATCAGTATCTAATACTAAAAAGATTTTTACGTTATCCTCTGATTTTATATCTTCATTTTCAATATATTTTAATAAATCTTCTAACATACCCATTGGATCAGTACTATTTCCAGTAGAAAATTGAATTCTTAAATATCTACTTGCATAGTTTCTAAAATAAATGTATTCAGCCGATTTTTTACTTCCTTCAGAACAGATTACAATTAATGGTTTCTTTTTACTATGAACTACTTGTCTTCTAGCCATAAATCAATGTCTCTTATAAATGGTATTGCCCCATATCGACCATTTATATAACCTTTCATAATGTTTTCATCTTTTCTTACTGAAAATGAATCAAGAGGATATAAGATAGATTCACCATTTAAAGGATTTTTTTCAGTAAACCATATTTGGTCTCTTCTTAGTAGTTCTAAATTTAATAAGTTTGTTGCATGGGTCATAAATATTAACTGACTATTTACTTTATTAATTTTTTTATTATTAAATAATTTAATAATAAATTCTACTAAAGCTGGATGCATACTTTTTTCAAGTTCATCAACAATCATCACTTTAGGAGTGGTAAAAGCTTTTTGCAAACTAGGAGCAAGAGCAAATAAAGCCTTAGTTCCAGAAGATTCATCATTAAAATTTAAGGTATAGGTACTTTTTTTATTTTTCTTATCAACTACTTCATGGTCTAATAATATTTTTACATTCGATAATTCACTAGGTTTAATTAATGAAGAAATTAAAGTATCCATTTTTTTAACATCCATTTTGTGTTCTTCATAAGATACATGAATATCTTTAATTAAAATATCAGCCTCTTTTAATAAACTTAAAGTAAAATCTTTTAAACTATTATCTTTACTATATAAAACTAAATCATCATCAGAAATATATGTAAAGGAATTATAAGTATCCACTATATTGCTAAACCATAAATAAGCTGGTTTAGTTTTATCATAATTCCATGTTGTTGCCGTTGTTAAAAATAATTTATTTTCAGTATTTTTAGCTACTAAAGATGATAAAGTATTTTTATCATTACTAAAAGTATAGTTATTAGTTTTAGTTCTAGTAAAAATATTAGTAGGTTTTTGTGAATAATAAGCATCTAATACTTCATCATATATTTTAGTAGAATCTGCACTAAAAAAATATCGATATTTAATACCATTAGTGATAAAAATAAATTCAAATTCACTAGGTTTATTTTTACTAACTTCGTCAAATAAAAATGGTTTAACAAGATTCCAAGTACCACCAACAGGAATTAAATTAGAACTTCTTATCATCATAATAGCGCATGTAAAGGCTTTAAAAATATTAGATTTACCAGATGCATTCGCACCATAGATAGCAGTTGTTTTTAATAAAGAATTATTATTTATATTAATAACATTTTCTAAATTTTCATCACCATTACCTTTTTCCATTGATAAAGTAATTTTATCTTTAAAAGATAAAAAATTTTTAACACTAAATTCTATAAGCATAATAATTACCTCCTGTAATTATTATATAAGAAAAAAGTAAAAAAGTATACTTATTTTTTGCTTTTTTGTGAATTTATTTCAAATATCAAGAAAATAATGTTTAAAAGTATCTTTATAAATAAAAAAACTAGTATGTATTTTTAATGTACATACCAGACTACATTTCTTGAAACCATAACCTAGAGGGTGTCAAAAAAACGATTTTATATAATTTGTCGTTTTTAAATTTAGGCTTTATCAGTTGAACCAAATCCACCTTTTCTTGTACCTTCAGCTATATCATGGTCAACTGTTAAAAATTTTAAAAACATTACTTGGCCAATAACATCACCTTTATGAACTTCTAATGGTTCTTTATTAAAATTAAAGTATTGAAAATAAAAATGTCCATCATTACTTTCATTGCCATAATAATCAGCATCTATTAAACCTATACTATTGGCCATAACAAAACCTTTTTTAGGTCCAGAACTTCTATTTAATAAAATATAACATTCATCATCTTGACAATAGGCTTTTAAACCTGTTGGTATAAGAGTTGGTTTAATTCCAAATTCATATGGTGGGATTGTAATATCTTCTGCCGCTTCAACATCATAAGCTGCACTTTTTTTGGTTTTTCTAATTGGTAAATGAATATCTTTATCTTCATATCCTTTTACTACTTCAAATCCTCTTTCTTTCATAATAAAAATCACATCCTTAAAATAATTATAACTAATAATTTAATATTTGTCATATAAAAGTGTAATTTTATGATTTTTTATT
>CANQSO010000115.1 GCA_947626535.1 uncultured Bacilli bacterium
TTTAAAATATCATTAGCAAGATTTTGTAAATCAGCATTA
The DNA here is from genome assembly GCA_947626535.1 of uncultured Bacilli bacterium. Lineage (GTDB taxonomy): Bacteria > Bacillota_I > Bacilli_A > RF39 > UBA660 > Ventrenecus. Next base: position 40 of record CANQSO010000115.1, read on the forward strand.
ATATTTTCTTCAGTTGTTGGACTTGCTTGAGGTTCAACTGAATTTGCTCCCACAGTTGGTACTTCAGGATTTATATTTTGATTATTTATTGGTTCTACATTTGGTTGGGCCATAGTGTTGACTTGAGGTTCAACAGGACTTGGTCCAACAGTTGGAACTCCAGGATTTATATTTTGATTATTTATTTGTTCTACATTTGGTTGGGCCATAGTATTTACTTGAGGTTCAACAGGACTTGGTCCAACAGTTGGAACTCCAGGATTTATATTTTGATTATTTACTGGTTCTACACTTGGTTGGGCCATAGTGTTGACTTGAGGTTCAACAGGACTTGGTCCAACAGTTGGAACTCCAGGATTTAAATTTTGATTATTTATTGGTTCTACATTGCTTTCTTTATTTTTATTCTTTTTTCCCATCTTTTTAATAACAACAATTATAATAATCAATACTAATAAAATACCGATTCCAATTCCACCATACATAATTAAATTTTTATTTTCATTTGGTAAAGCAAAAGTAACCGAAATATCTTTATTTTCATCAGATACTAAATCCCATGTTAATGTTTTTTTATCATTAGAAATACTAGTGGCATTATTTGAAATGCTTTTATTAGGTAAAGTTAATTGAAAATTAATATCAACCATACTTGATAAAATACTTGGATCAAAACTGTCGTTTCCAATATTAAAACTTGAATCACTATCATCACTAGTTTGTTCATCATTTACTATATGTAAAGTATACTTATTTTCTAGAAAGCCTTTTTCTATTTTAAAGAATTGAGGATTTTCTTCGGTGTCTTCACTATTTGAAATATCAAGATTATAAGTTACATCTTCATTACTAGAGACATCATCAATATTGGCAAATTTTTTAGATACTTGTAATTCATATTTATTAGATGTAACATTTTGAGTTACAGTATATCCTTTATCTTCTAACTTTTTAATTTCTCCTTCATCAATAGAATCTTTTATATCATCTATATCAAAATCTGAACTTGATGAATCAGGTGCAATACAATTTGTTTCATCTCCATCATTTTCATCTAAACAATTTAAATATTCTTCATCAGTCATTTCATCATTAGTTCCCCCAAAACTATTTGCTAAGTCTTGCATAGCTTTAAGGTCTAATGAAACATACATACTAAAATCCATACTTTTATCATTATTAATAACCATTGATACTTTTTCTTCAATACAACCAGTAGTTAATAATCCAACTACTAATATTATTAACATTATTTTTAAATACTTTTTCATATAAACTAACTCCACTTCCAATTTAATATTTCTTCCATATCAATACCATTTTCTTTAATGTAATTGATATGCTTTAATAACATTTTTTCACAATATTCTTTTAACTTATTACCATCAAAACTTGGTAAATGCTCTAAAGCCAGTAATACTAGATGATAACGATCTATTTTATTTTGAACTCGCATATCAAAAGGGGTTGTAATTGTTCCTTCTTCAATATAACCTCTTACATGCATATTTTGATTTTGCCTTTTATAAGTAAGTTCATGAATTAAATTAGGATATCCATGAAAAGCAAAAATAATCGGTTTATTTAAGGTAAATAAATAATTATATTCTTCTTCACTTAAACCATGAGGATGAGCATTACTTGGTTGTAAACGCATTAAATCAACTACATTTACAACTCTAAGTTTTAAATTAGGAATATATTCTCTTAAAAGTTTACTAGCTGCCATAATTTCTAAAGTTGGTGTATCTCCTGCACAAGCTAAAACTATATCAGGATTACCATCATTATCATTAGACGCAAAACTCCACACTCCTATACCTTTTTCTGTATGTCTTAGTGCTTGTTTCATTGTTAACCACTGTGGTCTTGGATGCTTACTAGCAACAATTACATTGACATAATTTTTAGTTTGCAAGCAATGATGCATTGTACATATTAATGTATTTGTATCACATGGTAAATATATTCTTGAAATGCTTGCTTTCTTCGTCATAATGTGATTTAAGAACCCTGGGTCTTGATGAGTAAATCCATTATGATCTTGTTGCCAACAATGTGATGTTAATAAAATATTTAATGAAGATATTGGGGCTCGCCAAGGAAGTTCTTTACAAACCTTAATCCATTTTGCATGTTGACTTACCATTGAATCAATTATTCTAACAAATGATTCATAACTATGTAAAATTCCGTGTCTTCCTGTTAATAAATAACCTTCTAACCAACCTTCACACATATGCTCTGATAAATATGAATCAAGAACTCTACCTTCAGTATCTAAATATTCATCATTATCTAATTTTTTTAAATACCATTGACGGCTAGTTTCCTCAAAAACCGCATTCAAACGATTTGATAAAGCTTCATCTGGACCAAAAATCCGAAAATTTTTCTTGTCTTTATTAAGCTTTATAACTTCTTTTAAATAAGAGCCTAAATTACGCATATCTTCACTATTATTTTCACCAGGATAACCAATACTTAAAGCAAATTTTTCGATATTTGGTAATTCTAAATCTTTTAATATTTTCCCACCATTACTAACGGGATTAGCACTCATCCTTGAAAAACCGTCGGGCGCTAAAGAACGATATTTTTCTTTTAAAACACCATTTGCATCAAATAATTCTTCAGGATGATAACTAAGTAACCAATCATTTAATCGTTTTAGACTTTCACGATCTTTTTTGGTAACTTCAATGGGAATTTGATGAGCTCGAAAAGAACCTTCAATTTGTTTGCCATCAATTTCTTTTGGTCCTGTCCAACCTTTAGGAGTTCTTAAAACAATCATTGGCCAGAAAGGTCTTTTCGTATTGCCATCACTTCGTGCTGATTCTTGTATTTTCATTATACGTTTTATTACTTCATCCATAACTTTAGCCATTTTTTCATGCATTAATAATGGATCATCACCACTTACATAATACGGAGCCCAGCCACAACCTCTTAAAAAGGAATCTAATTCTTCATCACTTATTCGCGACAAGACAGTTGGATTAGCAATTTTATAACCATTAAGATTTAAGATTGGTAAAACAGCTCCATCAGTTTTGGGATTTAAAAATTTATTACCATGCCAACTAGTTGCAAGAGGCCCCGTTTCAGCTTCACCATCACCAATAATAACAGTGGCAATTAAACTAGGATTATCAAAAACCGCCCCAAAAGCATGAGCAAGACTATAACCTAATTCGCCACCTTCATTAATACTTCCTGGAACTTCAGGAGCAACATGACTAGATGTTCCACCTGGAAAACTAAATCTTTTAACAAACTTCGTAAGGCCAGCCTCATCCATTGTAATATCAGGATAAACCGCACTATAAGTGCCTTCTAAATAAGAATTAACCATTGTAGCTTGGCCAGCATGACCAGGTCCACTAATCCAAATCATATTTAAATCATATTTTTTAATAACTCGATTGCAATGAACATAACAAAAATTTTGAGCAGGAGCACTTCCCCAATGTCCTACTAATTTAGCTTTGATATCACTATATTCTAAAGGTCTTTTAAGTAAAACATTATCTTTTAAATAAAGACAAGCGGCTGAAAGATAATTAGTCGCCCGAAAGTAACCATCGATTAAATTTAATTTTTCATTATCTAGTACTCGCATTACAATCCCTCTATCCTAAAATAAGTATACACTAATAAAGAAAAAAATGAAAGTAAAAATATCTTATCCTACAATTGTTAAGAAAAATATGAAATGTAAAATTTTTATCTCTTATGAACAATTTTACTGATGGAACTTGTCTATATTTTAATTAAATGATAAACTATTGATGTCAGATATAAAT
>CANQSO010000116.1 GCA_947626535.1 uncultured Bacilli bacterium
ATTTATCGTGAAACAAAAAGTGTTGAGATTCAAACAATTGGAGCAGGAAGTTTAAATCAAGCAATTAAAGCAATTGCTATAGCAAGAGGTTTTGTAGCACCATCAGGAGATAATCTAATAGTAATACCAGCATTTAGTGATATTACAATTGGTGGCGAAAACAAAACAGCCATTAAATTAATAGTAACAAATAAATAGCACGAAAAGTGCTATTTTAAATTATACAGAATTCTAAAACTCATTGGTTTTACCCGTATAAATTAATTTAGCTTTCAACTTCCTAAATTATACAGGATCCTAAAACGATAATTATATCATTCGTCAAACTAAAGGAGTTTTCAACTTCCTAAATTATACAGGATCCTAAAACTAATCAGTTAAGTTTTTAACTTCAGCTAACGTTTTCAACTTCCTAAATTATACAGGTTCCTAAAACCCTTGAGCGTCTGGAGAAACGGGAACATTAGTTTTCAACTTCCTAAATTATACAGGATCCTAAAACCCTAGCATATCGCTATTATTATATTTATCAGTTTTCAACTTCCTAAATTATACAGGATCCTAAAACGAGTTACAAGACATTATACTTGTGAAGAAGTTTTCAACTTCCTAAATTATACAGGATCCTAAAACAGTGGAAGTATTAGGGCAATTCCTAAAAAGTTTTCAACTTCCTAAATTATACAGGATCCTAAAACGCAACTGCATATAGAATTTCACCATCATCAGTTTTCAACTTCCTAAATTATACAGGATCCTAAAACTCTAATTCTTGTATATAGCATTTAGCCCTTGTTTTCAACTTCCTAAATTATACAGGATCCTAAAACAGTATTCATACAACATTAAGTGAAGAAGATGTTTTCAACTTCCTAAATTATACAGGATCCTAAAACTGCACTAAAGCTTTTAATTTTTCTGTACTAGTTTTCAACTTCCTAAATTATACAGGATCCTAAAACTCTCATTTTATTATATCTATCATATCTTCTGTTTTCAACTTCCTAAATTATACAGGATCCTAAAACGTAAATCAATTACTACTTGGACACCAAAAGGTTTTCAACTTCCTAAATTATACAGGATCCTAAAACTATAAAATTTATTATTATTAACTTTATCTAGTTTTCAACTTCCTAAATTATACAGGATCCTAAAACGAAATTCCACAGTATTTAGACGAAGTTCAAGTTTTCAACTTCCTAAATTATACAGGATCCTAAAACTAAACCTATACTAACTCTAACGAAAGTGATGTTTTCAACTTCCTAAATTATACAGGATCCTAAAACTGACTACTTGGTTGTGGTGTTGGAGTTGGTGTTTTCAACTTCCTAAATTATACAGGATCCTAAAACCTATAGACATTATAGCATATTTTTTAAATATGTTCTAAAAAAGATTTAATATTGTCACGAATATGAAAATTTTTTTTGTTTATATCAATATTAGTATTTGATAATTTATTCATTAATATGTATGCAAGATATTCTTGTTCATTATAAGCATATAATTCATTTTTATTTTTCTTAGTTATAAAATAATTTTTTATATAATTTATACAATCTTCTTTATAAAATTCTATTGGCCATCTTTTTTCTAAATTTTCAATAATTTTACTAATTGAAAAAGTTCTTATTTTATCATCTATTATCAAATTATTTAAATTTAAATCATTGTTTCCAATATCAAAAACATAACAATTATCAAATTCATTAAAATTAAATGTAAATAAATTTGAATCGTAAAATATAATAATTGTTTTATTTGAATTCTTTTTTATAAAATTATAAAGTATTTTATTAAATATTTTTGACAAATTATCTATTTCATAATTAAAATAAAATGAAGTAAAAGTCATTATAAGTTTCTCTAAATCAATATTTAAATCATAATCAATATCTAAATTCATTTTTTTAATCAAAACTTCTATAACATTATTTAAATCATAATTAATAACATCTTCATCTAATAAATTTAAATCATAAATATTACTTTCTAAATATTCATAAATTAAACTTCCCTTTTTAAAAGTTAAATTATAAATTATTTCGTTAAAATCACAAAAAGAAAATAATATAGCATTTTTATAATCTAATTTTTTATTTCCTATTTTAATAGTTATATTATTATTTTTTTCAGTTAATAAAGTATAAAAGGAAAAATAAAATTGAAATAATTTTTTTTCATTTAATACTAATAGATAATTATACTTTAATATTGATTCAAAAATATCAAAGTCTCCATTAGTAATCTGTAAATTTATCATTTTCATCACCTCCAAAAACAATAAATTCTTTTCCATCTACTAGCATATCAAATTTATTTTTTTCACCTCTTAAATAAACCATATTTTGATACTGTTTTTCTGTAATTTTTAAAATAATTACATTTCCTTTTTGAGGAACAATTTTTTCTACTTTTAAATAATTTTGTTTCATAGAAGTATCATTTTGAATAACTTTTGAATAAACTGAAAATTGAATCATATAAAATCCTAGTTTTATAATATCTCTATGAAAACGATTATAAATTTTACGATCAATATCTTCTGTAACTGGTAAATCATATATTAATAATAATCTCATTTGTTTATATAGATTTATATAATTCATAATTTAGGAAATTCAATATATTTTATATCACCAGTTTCAAGAAAATTAAACAAAGATTGAACATAAAATTGTATAACAATATGAATTTTATAAGAAGCATTTTTATAATTAACATTATAATTTAAAATATTTACTATTTCTTGCTTTATTTGAGGAGTTAAATAATCTTCAATTGCATTATTTAATATATTATTTAAATAATAGTCACATATTGGCCTAAAAGGTTCGATAAAATCATCAGCTAAGTTATATAGATTAAATTCACTTTTATGACATATTCCTAAAGCAGGAACATATCCACAGGCTACTATCTCTTGTGCAATTTTAGATCTTATAATTTGATAAATATAATTTAAACCATAATTTATAATATTTTCATCAAACCGTTTAAAAGTATTACCAAATAATTCTTTAAAGTAAATACGACTAGCAATACCTTCTCTATTGTTATTATCTCCTAATGATATATCATTTAATATTTGTTTCATAATATTTATTTTTTCTAATTTATTATTTTTTTCTAAAGTTTTAATTTGATTTAATATTTTTGTTTTAACAATTTCAGTCCATAAATAAATTTGAGATTCTTTACTCCATAAAATTTGGCTTTTAATTTTCTTAGGGGATCTTGTATGATTATAAAGTGTTTGTAATGAGCCAATTGGCATATGAGAAGAATTATTAAATATTACGTTTATACCATTTTCACATAAAGTAGATAATAATCTTAGTGATATCTTACATCTTGGATCATCAAAAACTATAGTATTTATTTCATCTAAATTAATATAATAATTATCATTTTCATAATTTACAACAATATTATTTAAATCTAATTGAACATATAAAGCCTTTTCGATATATAAAGTTCTAAAAGCCATCTAAAACAAAAAAGAAATGCCGGTTTTAAGCATTCCTTCGGTTACCTAAAAATTAGTTATAATAGGAAAACCTGTATAATTTAGGAAATTGAAAACTAATTTCAATTTCATTTACATTATAAGCCTAATCTTCTGGCCAAGTCAATCTTTTTTTCTTATTTCCTAAAACATCAACATCATAAAGTGTTACTATTTACAGCCCTAAACAAAAATAAACTAGATAAAAAATTGAAAATCTAGTTTTTTTAAGTTAAAAATAAT
>CANQSO010000117.1 GCA_947626535.1 uncultured Bacilli bacterium
TTTATACCTTCTCTTACCTTAACCCCAAATTTTCCATCTTTCATAAAACTTATTAACACCATAACTGCGTCTTCCCCTTCTTTAGAATAAATAAGTTGAATCTCTTTAGCAGTCAAATTATATTGATGGGCTAAAAATAAAATTTCATCTAAACGCTCAGGAATATGCACTAAATAAAAACGGCCTTTACTATGTAACATTTTACTAGCTATTTCTAATATGGATTTTAAATCAATAAATATTTCATGTCTTGCTATTTTCTTTAAATCATTTTGATTAACATGTTTATCACTGTGATAAGGAAAATAAGGAGGATTACAAAGGATAACATCAAAGCTTTCTTCCTTAAAATAATTACCAACATTTTTTATATCATCACATATATAAGTTATTTTATCTTCTAAATTATTTTCTTTTAAAGAAAGGACTGCTAAATCATAAATATCTTTTTGAAGTTCAATTCCCACAATTTTTTTATTTGTTTTCCAACTTAAAATTGTTGGAATTACGCCATTTCCTGTACATAAATCTAAAATCTTATTTTCATTTTTTCTAATTTCAGCAAATTCAGCTAATAAAATTGAATCTAAAGAAAATTTAAAAGCTTTATCATATTGATATAATTTTAAATTAGGATAATCAAATAACCAATTAAGCTCTTTTTTCATTATCTACTATTACTTCCTTAACATCATCATCTACTAATATTTTATAACGGCGACGTAAGATATCAACACTTAAAACCTCACCTTGTTTGCCCTGATAACTAATTTTGTCGCCAACCATTGGTAAACCTTTACTGCATTCAATATAATTATCTTCTTCATAAGTAAGGCAACATAAAAGTCTTCCACATGCCCCATTTATTTTGGATGGGTTCAAAGATAAATTTTGGTCTTTAGCCATATTAATCGTAACTGAATCCATATGATTTAAGAAAGTTGCACAGCAAAGTGGTTTCCCACACACCCCAATGCCACCTGTAATACAAGCTTTGTCTCTAGCTCCTACTTGCCGTAGTTCAATTCTAGTATGATAAATGCTTGCTAACTTTCTAGCTAGTTCTCTAAAATCAACTCGATCATCAGCATAAAAATTTAATAATAATTGCTTTCTATCAAAAGTCATATCACCATTTATAAAACGCATATTTAAGCCAAGTTCATCACTAAAATTTTGAGCATTTACTAAGGCTTCTTCAACATCTTTATTATTTTTTAAATATTGGTCATAATCTTTTCTTGTTGCAATTCTAATAATCTCTTTTAATTCTTCTTTTATAGATCCAGCTTCATCAGAACTTACCTTTTTGACAACTTTTCCAAATTGTTCTCCTCGATTAGTTTCAACAATAACTGTTACATTATTAGGAATTTTTAAATTTTTACCATTAAAATAATAAATCTTACCTTGGTCTTTATATACTACACCATAAATATTCATCTTTTCACCAACTTTCTAACACTAAACGGTCCAATACCATTTGATTATTAACATTAAACTCTAAAGATTTTAATAAATCTTTTAATAAATTAAGTTTATTTATCAAATATTCACTATCATTTTTTAAAACAAAATTTAAAGATTCATAATCCTTAGGAAGTTCTTCATTAGTAATTTTCTTTTCATATAAATTTTCATAGATGTTAATCATTTTTAAAAATAAAGTTACCAACCAATTTTTATCAGTAATCTTTGGTAAAATTACATCTTTATTATAAAACAAACAATCTATTTTTGCACTTTCTAATTGTTTAATATAATTGACAGCTTCAATAGTTATTTCATCATCAACTATTTTTGAATCAAAATAATAATCAAGCAAAATTTGACAACGACTTTTAATTGTTTCAATAACATTTTCTTTATTATTAGTTACAAAAAAACCAATAATTTTTTCTTCTGGTTCTTCCAAAAATTTTAACATTGTATTAGCTGAAGAAGAATTTAAGAATTCTGCATTCATAATTATATACATGTTATATTTTGAAAATATTGGCTTGGTTTTAAAAGCATTTTTTAATTCTAAAATTTGTTCTTTTTTTATAAAAGCTCCATCTGGCTCGATTATTAATAAATTAGGCAATTGTTTAGTAGCTATTAAATGGCATAAGTTACAATTAGAACAATCATCTTTGTATTCACTTTCACAATTTAATAGTTTTAAAAATGATAAGATTTTAGCTAAACATTTTTCTGTATCATCAGTTTCAAGCAAAAAAGCATGACCTAGTTTATTGTCATGGTATTGTTTGGCTAATATATCAAATACATCATTTTTATTGTGCACAAAACCTCACCTAAGATTATTTTACAATAAAAAATAAAATAATTAAAGAGGCAAGTCCTGGCAAACCAAGAAATGTCGTAATTCCAACGGTAAAAACATTAATCGGAATATACACATGTAAAGAACTGACTAAATAATTTAAACCATATAATAATAGAAATGCTAAAACTATATTTCGCAACAATTTTCCTAATTTTTTCAACATATATAATCACTCATCAAAATATATGCCAAAAAAAGAAAACTTATTCCGAAATAGTTTTCCTATCTTCTAAAGCTTTATCTAAAGTAGTTGTATCTAAATAATCAATCTCAGCACCTATCGGTAGTCCATAAGATAATCTTGATATTTTAACATTTTTATTAGCAAATATTTTTTGAATGTATAAAGTTGTTGTTTCCCCTTCAATTGATGATTTTAAAGCCAAAATAATTTCTGGGTTTTCTAGAGTTTTAACTCTTTTTACCAAACTTGCTAAATTAATATCATCAACACCGATATCATCCATAGGCGATAAAAGACCATTCAAAACATGATAAACACCTCGATAATTACCAGCCTTTTCAAAAGCAAAAACACTTTTATAATCTTCTATAACACAGATTAAATTTTGGTTTCGCGTTTCACTATCACAAATTTGACAAACATTTTGGTCAGTAATTTGTCCACAAACAGAACAAGGATGTAAGCTTTTCTTAGCATTAATTATATCAGCACTTATTGTTGTTAGATATTCATCAGACATATCTATCAAAGCTAAAGCTAATCGTTCCGCACTTTTTTCTCCTATACCAGGTAATTTTTTAAAAAATTCTATTAATCTTTCTAATAAAATCGGATAAACATGCATTACATCAAACCACCAAGCATACTTGAATATTGACCCATTTTAGTATTATATTCTGCATCAACTTTTTTCACAGCGTCATTAACAGCTAAAACAATAAAATCTTGTAACATTTCTAAATCTTCATTATCTACATTTTCTTGCTTAATCTTACAAGAAATCATTTCTTTCTTACCATTTAAAACAACTTCTACCCATTCGTATGTCCCAGTAAAATTCATTTTTTCTAATTCTTCTTGATTTTTTTGCATATCTCTTTGCATTTTTTGTGCTTGTTGCATTAATTTTTGCATATTCATATTTTTCACTCTCCCTATATTATTTCAATTTTTTTAGCTTCAAAAATTTGCTCAGCAAATTGTTGTAATTGCGAATCATCTTTAGTAGGCTTTAAATCCTGCAATCCTGATTCATCAATTACCTCATATTTTACACCATTTTTTAAATTTTGAACATACTCTCTTTTATAATTATTCCATTC
>CANQSO010000118.1 GCA_947626535.1 uncultured Bacilli bacterium
TCATTTTTTTCCATTCTTCCATAAATTTTAAAATCAAATTATCTCTATCATTACGAAAGTATTCAGAAATTGCAAAATCAATATTCATTTTAGGAAATAACTCTTCTAACCATAATAGGAAATAAATTATATCTTCAGATTTGTCAAAGTTATATTTTCGAATACAATTAACATTAACATTTAAAATGTTAGCTATTTCTAAAAGTCTATCTTCTTTGGGAACTCTTTCTCCACTTTCATATCTTGCCATTCCTCTTCTCTTATTTTCCTTTTTCATTCCTAACTTTTCCGCAACCTCTTCTTGTGTTAAACCTCTAAACTGCCTTATAAATGCAATTCTTGCTCCTTGTGTTAAATCATCTAATTCATGTCTAAAATATATTCTTCTCATTTTTAATAATCTCCTCTCTTTTATATTAAATATTTTTTAAGACAAAAACTAAGACATCATTATCATAACTTATTTAGATTGAATTAAAAAATTATTTATCGCATTTTTTCACCTCCTTAAATTTGTCGCAAAAAATACAATTTTTAACAAAAAAAGACCAAGATTATTTAAAATCTCAGTCTAATTTGAATTTATATAACTATTTTTTTGAGTTATTTAATTTTAACTCTAATCTCCATAAAATCTTACAACATCATTATTATAAGTAATTATTTGAATAAATGTAGAACGCCTTTACGGACTATTTGTTCTCCTTTTCGCGTATAGCAGCTTGGGCAGCAGCAAGTCTAGCTATAGGTACTCTAAATGGAGAGCAAGAAACATAATTTAAACCAATCTTATGGCAAAATTCAATACTAGATGGTTCACCACCATGTTCACCACAAATACCTAATTTAATATCACTTCTGGTGTTTCTTCCTTTTTTAGCAGCCATTTCTACTAATTGTCCTACACCTTCTTGGTCTAATTTAGCAAATGGATCTGATTCATAAATTTTATTTTCATAATATGAATCTAAGAATTTACCAGCATCATCTCTTGAGAAACCAAAAGTCATTTGAGTTAAGTCATTAGTTCCAAATGAGAAGAATTCAGCTTCTTTAGCAATTTTATCAGCAGTTAAAGCCGCTCTTGGAATTTCAATCATTGTGCCAATATGATAATTAATATCACTATTTAATTCTTTTTTAACTTCTTCAGCTGTTTCAACTACAATATTTTTAACAAATTTTAATTCTTTAACTTCGCCAACTAATGGAATCATGATTTCTGGAACAATATCATAACCTTTTTCATTTTTAATCTCGATTGCAGCTTCCATTAAAGCTCTTGTTTGCATCTTAGCAATTTCTGGATAAGTAACAGCAAGACGGCAACCACGATGTCCCATCATTGGGTTAAATTCGTGTAGCTCAGCACATTTTTGTTTTAACTCATCCACACTAACATTCATATCTTTAGCTAAAGCTTTAATATCTTCTTCTTCAGTTGGTAAAAATTCATGTAGAGGTGGATCTAAATAACGAACAGTCATTGGTAGACCTTTTAGTTCTTCATACATAGCTTTAAAGTCACCTTTTTGGAAAGGTATTAATTCATTTAAAGCTTCTTCTCTAGCTTCCTTAGTATCAGATAAAATCATTTTTCTAATTTTAGGAATTCTCTCTTCATCAAAGAACATATGTTCTGTACGGCATAAACCAATACCTTCAGCTCCTAAATTAACCGCATTTTTAGTATCTCTTGGATTATCAGCATTAGTTCTAACTTTTAGAGTTCTAAATTCATCTGCCCACTCCATAATTCTTCCAAAGTTACCAGTAACTGATGCTTCAACAGTTTTAATATCACCTTCATAAATATTTCCGGTACTTCCATCTAAAGAAATATAATCGCCTTCTTTAAATGTCACACCACCTAGACTAAATTCTTTAGCTTCTTCATTGATTTTGATGTCGCCACAGCCAGATACACAGCAAGTACCCATACCACGCGCAACAACAGCAGCATGAGAAGTCATTCCTCCACGAACCGTTAAAATACCTTCACTAGCAGCCATACCTTCAATATCTTCTGGAGTTGTTTCTAAACGTACTAGAATAACTCGACCATCTTTACTTTTTTCTTTAGCATCTTCAGCACTAAAGACAATGCGACCAGCAGCAGCTCCAGGACTAGCAGGAAGACCAGTTCCCACTACTTTACCATTTTTAAGGGCTTCTTTATCAAAAGTTGGATGTAATAATTGGTCTAATGATTTAGCTTCAATTTTTAATACGGCATCTTCTTTATCAATAACACCTTCATCAACTAAATCACAAGCAATATTAATTGCTGCTTCAGCAGTTCTTTTACCATTTCTCGTTTGTAAGAAATATAATTTACCTTCTTCAATTGTAAATTCCATATCTTGCATATCTTTATAATGGTCTTCTAATTTTTCAGCAATTTGCATAAATTCTTCATATACTTGTGGTAAATCTTCTTTTAATTTAGTTATAGGTTGAGGAGTACGAATACCAGCCACAACATCTTCACCTTGAGCATTAATTAAGTATTCACCGTAAATACCTTTTTCCCCAGTAGATGGGTTACGAGTAAATGCTACACCAGTACCTGAAGTGTTACCCATATTACCAAAAACCATGGTTTGAACATTAACAGCCGTTCCCCAATCACTTGGAATATCATTCATTCTACGGTAAACAATTGCTCTTGGATTATCCCATGAACGGAATACAGCTTTTACAGCTCCCATTAATTGTACTTTAGCGTCTTGTGGAAAATCTTCCCCATTCATAGCGTCTTTATAAACACTTTTAAAACGTTTTACTAATTCTTTTAAATCTTCAACATCAAGTTCTGTGTCGTAAGTAACACCTTTTGCTTCTTTAATTTCATCAATAATTTTTTCAAAATATGATTTAGGTACTTCCATAACAACATCAGAATACATTTGAATAAAACGACGATAAGAATCATAAGCAAATCTTGGATTATTTGTTTTTTTAGCAAAACCTTCTACAGCTTCATCATTTAAACCTAAATTTAAAATGGTATCCATCATTCCTGGCATACTAGCTCTTGCCCCAGAACGAACTGAAACAAGTAAAGGATTACTATTGTCACCAAATTTCTTACCTTGAATTTCTTCTAATTTACTTAAAGCATCATATATCTGACTTTCAATTTCTTCACTAATAGTTTGATTATTATTATAATAATCTGTACAAGCTTCGGTTGAAATTGTAAAACCTTGAGGTATAGGTAACCCTAAATTAGTCATTTCAGCTAAATTAGCTCCCTTACCTCCTAAAATATTTCTCATATCTTTATTGCCTTCTTTAAAGGCATATACATATTTCATTAAATATAAACTCCTTTCGTAATTAAAATTATAAAAAGAATTTAATACTTAATCAAGTAAAATTGTCAATATTAGTCATAATTTTACTAAAAAAGTTGTAACTATTCAGACTAAGTCATGCTAAAACGAGAGCTTTATAAAGAACGGCTCTCTTTTTAGTCAAATAAAGTT
>CANQSO010000119.1 GCA_947626535.1 uncultured Bacilli bacterium
TTTTTTAATGACTTTTGAGTATTTTTTTAGTAAAATAATGGTAGGGTGAAGAGGATGAGAAATATTTATGGAGAAACCATCCAAGATTTAGAAAAATATTTTGAGTCAATTGGTGAGAAAAAGTTTAAAGCTATACAAGTTTATGAATGGCTTTATGAGAAAAAAGCTACTTCTTTTGATGAATTTAGTAATTTAAAAAAAGAAGTCAGAGAACAATTAAAAAAAGATTATTGTTTAGATAAATTAGAAGTTAAAAAAAGACAAGTTGATGAGCTAACTGAAAAGTATTTATTTAGATTAGAAGATAATGAATACATTGAAGCTGTTTTAATGAAACATGATTATGGTTTAAGTGTTTGTGTATCTAGTGAAGTTGGTTGTAATATGGGCTGTGCTTTTTGTGAATCTGGTCGCTTAAAAAAAGTAAGAAATTTACTACCTCATGAAATTGTTTTACAAATTATGGCTATTGAAGAAATAATAGGCATGCGTATTTCCTCAGTTGTTATTATGGGAATTGGTGAACCCTTAGATAATTATGATAATATCATTAAATTTATTAAGATTATTAATCATCCTAAAGGCATTGCTATTGGGGCTAGACATATTACTTTATCGACATGTGGCTTAATTCCTAAAATTAAAAATTTGAGTAAATTAAATATTCAAATTAATTTGGCAATTAGTTTACATGCTCCTAATGATACTTTACGAAATGAGCTTATGCCTGTCAACAAAGTGTATAGTATAAGCGACTTAATTTCCACTTTAAAAGAATATATTGCAATTACTAATAGACGAGTGACAATAGAATATGTTATGCTTAATATGGTAAACGATACACAAGAATGTGCTATAGAGCTTGCCAAACTTTTAAAAGGAATGAATGTTTAT
The DNA here is from genome assembly GCA_947626535.1 of uncultured Bacilli bacterium. GTDB lineage: Bacteria > Bacillota_I > Bacilli_A > RF39 > UBA660 > Ventrenecus. The sequence goes on from CANQSO010000119.1 coordinate 895, forward strand.
GTTAATCTTATTCCTTATAATGAAACAAGTCATCTAAAGTTTAAGAAAAGTAGTAAAGAAAGAATCTTAAAGTTTTATGATACTTTAAAAAAACAAGGAATTAACGTAACAATTAGAAAAGAGTTTGGTAGTAAAATAAGTGCAGCTTGTGGTCAATTACGAAGCAAAGAGGTGTAATAATGAAATCATTTTATTTGACAGATGCTGGTAAAGTAAGAAGTCATAATGAAGATTCAGTAACAATTATAAAAAATAATAATGATGAATATTTATTAATAGTAGCAGATGGAATGGGAGGACACCGGGCAGGTGAGATTGCTTCAAGTCTTGCTGTTACGCATTTAGGAACTAGATTTAAAAATATGAGTAGTGTTGGTTCTAAAATGGATGCAGCTAATTGGTTAAATGATAATGTTAACGAAATTAATTTAGCTATTTTAGAATATGCTAATACTCATGAAGATTCTAAAGGACTTGGAACAACTTTAGTTCTTGCATTACTTACTAAAGATTATTTATTGTTTGGTAATATTGGTGATTCTTCTGGTTTTGTTATTAAAAATGGCAAATTACATAAAATGACCAAAGATCATACTTTAGTTAATCTGCTTGTTGAAGCAGGAAATTTAACTGCCGAAGAAGCTAAAAATCATCCAAAGAAAAACGTTTTAATGAAAGCTTTAGGTGCTGCTGATAAGTGTGAACTTGATTTAATAGATGTTGATACAAGTGTTGATGGTATATTGCTTTGTAGTGATGGCTTAACTAATATGCTTAGTGTTGAACAAATTGAAAAAGTTTTAAATGAAGATTTAACTGTTGAACAAATGGTTGAAAAATTAATTAGAAAATGTAATATGCGTGGTGGAACTGATAATATTTCCATTGCAATTTTAGATATGAAAAGTGGGTGGGACTTATGATAATGAAAGGTCAGAAAATTTCCGACCGATACCAAATTATGAAATCAATTGGTGAAGGTGGAATGGCTAATGTTTATCTAGCTTATGATACTATTTTAGACCGTGATGTAGCGGTTAAGATTTTACGTGGTGATTTATCTGGAGATGAAAAATTTGTTAGACGTTTTCAAAGAGAAGCTTTATCAGCAAGTAGTCTAACTCATCCTAATATTGTTGAAGTCTATGATGTTGGTGAAGACCATGGTATGTATTATATTGTTATGGAATATATTGAAGGACGCCATTTAAAAGACTTAATTAAAAAACGAGGTAAACTGACTGTTAGTGAAGTAATTGATATCATGCTACAGATAACAGATGGGATGAGTGTTGCTCATGACTCTTATATAATTCATCGTGATATCAAACCTCAAAATATTATGATTTTAGAAAATGGATTAGTTAAAATAACTGACTTTGGTATATCAATGGCGATGAATGCTACCCAATTAACGCAGACTAATTCGGTAATGGGAAGTGTTCATTATCTTCCGCCTGAACAAGCAAGTGGGAAAGGTTCAAGCTTACAAAGTGATATTTATTCCATGGGAATTGTGATGTATGAGCTTTTAGCAGGTAAACTTCCTTATAAAGGTGATAATGCCGTTGAAATTGCTTTAAAACATTTAAAAGAACCTTTACCGTCTATTAAAGATGAAATTCCATCTTTACCACAAAGTATTGAAAACATTATTATCCGGGCGACCGCTAAAAATCCGAAAAATCGTTATGCTGATGCTCGAGAAATGCATAATGATTTAATGACTTGTCTAGATGAATCAAGAGCAAAAGAACCAAAAATTGAACTTCCATATCCAGAAAACATCGATGACACCAAAATAACCAAGGTTTTAAAAAATGCTAAACCTGAAGAAAAGAAAAAAGACGATGTTAATGAAGAAGATGAGATTATTGCAAGACAAATAACCCAAAATGATTTAAAGAAAGATAATAAAATTATCATCATTTTAGCGTCTATTTTTACTTTTTTAGTAGTTGCCATTACAACAGTTGTATTATTAGTCCCAGCTTTAACGACAAATAAAGAAATTTTAATTCCTGATGTTACTAATCAAACTGTTGAAGAAGCCATTAAAACGTTACAAGATGCCGGCTTTAATGTTGCAACCGACCAACAACCAGCTTCATCAGATGAAATTCCTTTTGGTAATATTGTTAAAACAAGTCCTTTAGCGGGAACTAAAAGAACTAAAGGTACTCAAGTAACTTTATTTGTTAGTGAAGGGGATGCCAAAGTTACTTTAGAAAATTATGTTGGCCAAAATTACTTAGAAATAAAAGGTAAGTTAGAAGCTTTAGGGGTTCAAGTTATAATTGAGAAAAAAGATGCTAAAAGTACAGCTGAAGAAAACATTATTATTGAACAAAGTCCTTTAGAAAACGAAAAGGTTAGTAAAGGTGATTATGTAACTTTATATATTCCTGAAGTCGATAAATATCCAGACTTTACTAATGGTAGTTATACTTATGATGATGTTGTCGCATTCTTAGAAAAATATGATGTTAAAGTAACTAAAGTTGAAGAAGAAACATCAAGTAAAAATCCTGGCGTTGTTTTAAAACAAAGTCGGGCAAAAGGAACTAGAATAGTTGGCGGAACCTCAAT
>CANQSO010000120.1 GCA_947626535.1 uncultured Bacilli bacterium
ATTGTTATTGCGGGTCGTAATGAAGAAAAAGTTATTCCAGCTTTAATAAAGAGTTTACAAAAACAAAGATATCCAAGCCGTTTATTTGAAATCTTTGTAGTTCCAAATAACTGTACAGATAATACTGAGAAAGTTGCACGTGAAGCAGGGGCAACAATTATTCATTGTAATGTGCCAGTTAAACAAAAAGGTGATGCCTTAGAAGATACTTTTAAAAAGCTAGTTAAAAGAGATGATTTAGATGCCTTTGTGGTCTTTGATGCCGATAATTTAGTGCATCCTGACTTTTTAGCAAGAATGAATGATGCTTTATGCGAAGGGGTTGAAGTTGCTCAAGCATTTAGAGATGCTAAAAATATGGGTGATAACTGGTTAACCGGTTCTTACACATTATTCTATTTTATTCAAAATTTCTTCTTTAATCGAGCAAGAATGAATTATTCTGGTTCAGCAGCGATTAATGGTACAGGATTTATGGTTAAGAAAAATGTTGTAGCAAATGGATTTCATACAAGAACTATAACTGAAGACTCTGAATTTACTGGTCAATGTGCTTTAAGAGGAATTCAAGTAGCTTTTGTTGAAGAAGCCATTACTTATGATGAGCATCCCCAAAGTTTCTGGGCTAGTTGGAAACAACGTAAACGTTGGACAAGTGGTACTTATAGTTGTTTAAGAATTTATGGTTTAGAATTATTAAAACAATTCTTTAAAACTGGTCGAATCGCTTGCTTTGATATGTTTATTATGTATTTATCACCAATTATGGTTATTGTCGGTTTCTTATTGTCAATTGTCTTAATGATCTTTAGTATATGTGGAATTGAGTTATTTGACTTCTTCTCATATTTATATGCTTCAGGATTATTATTCTTTGTAATATTCTATATTATCAATGTGGCAATGAATGTCTTTGTTGTCAAATATAATAAGAAAAATCCTAAAAATATTTTATCAGGAATCATTTTCTTCTCATTATTCTTAGCAACATGGATTCCAATTAATATTATTTGCTTATTTAAAAAGACTGATAATTGGGAACAAATTAAACATGACCGTGATGTTGACTTAGATAAATTACTAGGATAGTTTTGAATAATTTGAAAAAGAAAAAATGTTAAATTTTTCTTTTCTTTTTTTTAATACATGCTATAATATCTAGCCAAGGGGGAATTTTTTTTATGAATATTAATGAAAAGAAAAAAATATTAACATATGAAAAATATGGTTTAAAGACAACTTTAATGTTAAATAATCATGATTTAATTAAAGATGCTAATATGTCTTTTTCAAGCGCTAATTATTTTTTTCAAATGTTATCTACTTATTTAAAATTTAATAACTTTTATAATTGTGAATTAATAAGTAAATATTTAATTTTAAAAGATGAATTTAATTCATTAAAAGCTGGAGAATTAATGATTCCTAGTGAATATTATGATGAAATTTTAAATAATTTGTTTTCATTTGCTTATATTTCTTGTAGTAGTAAAGGAATTAAAAATTCAGTTAAAACTTATAATGAACATAATCTTTTTGTAAATGCATTATATACATGTCAAAAGTTAAAAGAAGAAGACAAAGTATTTCATACGTTATATATTGATTCAAACGGTAATTATAAAATTGCAGTTAGTAATGAAAAATATAATGAAGAAATACTTAATGATAAATTAGCATTAATTAGAAAATTTAACTAGTCATCTTGTAAAGAGACTAGTTTTTTGATACAATTGTAATGATTATGATTGAGGTGGAATATGGAAAATACAACTCTATTTGATGTTGAAATGCTACAAAGAGCTAACATTAAACTTACTTTAAAAGAAGTATGTGAAAGCCTTTCTTTAAAAGGATATGACCCAATTAAACAACTAGCTGGTTATTTAATTAGTGGAGACCCTGGTTATATATCAACTTTTCAAGATGCTCGTGGTAAAATTGAAAGTTTAGAGAGAGCTGATATTTTAGCATATTTACTAAGAGAAGTTTTAAAATGAGATTTTTGGGTTTAGATGTTGGGACTAAAACTATTGGAATTTCCATCAGTGATAAAACCAATCAAATAGCTAGTCCATATACAACTCTTTTTATAAAAGAAAATGAATATGAAGAATGTATTCCTAAATTAAAAGAAATCGTTAAAGAAAAAGAAATAACTGATTTTGTTTTAGGATTACCTAAAAATATGGATAATTCTTTAGGATTCGCGGCTAAAAGAAGCCTAGATTTCAAAGAAGTACTAAAAAAACACTTTGATATGCCAATTCATTTAATTGATGAACGCTTATCAACAGTTGAAGCAGAAAAAATATTAATTCTATCAAACCATAGTCGTAAAAAAAGAAAAAAGAATATTGATAATGTAGCATCAGCTATTATCTTAGATACCTATTTAAAAGAAAGGAAGTCTTTGGATGAGCAAAACTTGTAGTGTCTTTAAAATTAAAGATGATAAAGGACATATTAAAGAATGTGAAGTATTATACTTATTCACACCAAAGAATAGTGATAAAAATTATATAGTGTATACTGATAATAGTGTAGATGAAGCAGGTTCAAAAAGAGTATATGCTAATATTTACCGTGAAAATGGTGAGAAAAAAGAATTGTTACCATTAGAAAGCGAAGAAGAATGGTTTACGGTTGAACAAATATTAGCTAAATTAGATGAAAAGAGTAAAGAGGGATAAAATGAAGAAAGTATTATTAATTATTGGAATTATTTTGGTGTTGTTAATTATTGGGGGAGTTGGTTTTTATTTTTGGGGAATAACTCCTAAAGATAATAATGATAATGTTGTTGTATTTACAATTGAACCAGGAACAAGTAAAACAACAATTGCTAAAAATCTTGCTAAAGCCGGATTAATAAAAAATGATCTTGCTTTAGATGTTTATTTATTTTTTAATAAAATTAATATTCAAGCGGGTGATTATGAACTAAGTTCAAATATGAAACCTGAGGATATGTTAAAAAAATTTAGTGCGGGAGATGTTAAGATAAATTCTTCTACTATTACTTTAGTTGAGGGAAAAAGATTAACTGATTATGCTGAAGCTCTTGCTGAAAAATTAGATTTTAGTAAAAATGATTTTTTAAGTGTAGCAAGTGATCAAGAATTTCTATCTAATTTAATACCAGATTATTGGTTTTTATCATCTGATATTTTAAATGAAAGTTTATATTATCCATTAGAAGGTTATTTATTTCCTGATACTTATGAGTTTTTAAATAATGTAAGTCCAGAAGAAGTAATTAAAACAATTTTAGACCATACAGCTTTAAAGTTAGAAGATATAAAAGATGAAATGTTAGCTAATAGTTATTCAGTACATGAATTACTTACCTTGGCATCTATTGTTGAGAAAGAAGCTAATAGTGATGAGGAAAGACAAACAGTTGCTCAAGTATTTTATAAAAGACT
>CANQSO010000121.1 GCA_947626535.1 uncultured Bacilli bacterium
AGATTAGTAGCACAAAGATTAAGTTTTGGTGGTATAATTCAACCGACTGCTTATTTAAAATCAAATATTAAAATAATAAGTGGTAATGGAACTATAAATAATCCTTTTACCTTAGAAAATTAAACTTTATAGGAGTGATAATTTGGAACATTATTTTACTAATAATAAAGATTTAAGAAGTGAAATGAGAACGATTAATTTTGAAAAAAATAATATTGTTTTCACTTTTTTTAGTGATTTGGGAGTTTTTTCTAAAGATCATATTGATTATGGAAGTAGATTATTAGTTGATTGTTTATTAAAAAGTGAAGAGTGTTTTAGAAGTTTACTTGATGTTGGTTGTGGTTATGGTTTTATTGGGATTGTTTTGAGTAAAATAAAGTCTTGTAGTTGTTTAATGAGTGATGTTAATGAAAGGGCCATACACTTATGTGAAAAAAATATTAAAAAGAATAAAGTAGATGGGAAAGTCATAGTATCTAATTGTTATGAAAATATAACTGGTAAATTTGATTTAATTATTAGTAATCCTCCTATTAGGGCTGGAAAAAATATTGTATTAACCATTTTAAAAGGTGCTAAAGAACATTTAAATCCTAATGGTAGTTTATGGTTTGTAATTAGAAAAGATCAAGGAGCTAAAAGTGTGATAAAAGAGCTTAGTTTACAGTTTAAGTGTGAAGTAATTGAAAAATCTAAAGGTTTTTATGTAATTAAAGCAAAAATTGATTGACAAATACTTGCAATGCCTTTATAATTTCATATTGGCGACATGTTTAATTTTTTATTAAGCAAAAAATAGATGGATGGGGTGAAATTGTGGCTTATAAACTAAAAAAATGTGGAGATTATCGTACAAGAAGAAGTTTTTCTAAAAGTAAGAATACTATGGAGTTATCTGACTTATTAGAAATTCAAAAGAAAAGTTACCAAGAATTTTTAGAAACTGGTATTAAAGAAGTTTTTGAAGAATTATTTCCAGTAGAATCATTTACTGGTAATGTCACTATTGATTTTGGTGATTATTCTTTTGATACGCCTAGATATTCTATTAAAGAAGCAAAAGAAAGAATGGTTACTTATGCAGCACCACTAAAGGTTTTAGCAAGAGTATTTATTCATGAAACTGGTGAAGTTAAAGAACAAGAAATATTCTTAGGGGATATGCCTTTAATGACTGATGCTGGAACATTTATTATTAATGGTGCTGAAAGAGTAATTGTTTCACAATTGGTTCGTAGTCCAAGTGTTTATTTTAAACATGAAATAGATAAAAATGGTAGACCAATTATAACTGGGGAAATGATACCTAATCGTGGTACTTGGTTAGAATTTGAACTTGATGCTCGTGATGTTATGTATGTTCGTATAGATCGTACTAGAAAAGTTCCAGTTACAACTTTTTTAAGAGCTTTAGGTTTATCAAGTGATGAAGACATTAAAAGTGTTTTTGGCGAGAATGTTTATTTAGATAATACTATTGAAAAAGATAGTTCTAAAAATACCGATGAAGCTTTAATTGAAATATATGAAAAGTTACGTCCAGGAGAACCTGCTACATTAGATTCTGCTAAAAACCATATTGTAACCCGTTTCTTTGATCATTTCCGTTATGATTTAGCTAAAGTTGGTCGTTATAAATTTAATAAGAAATTAAATGTAAAAAATCGTTTAATGGGATGTACTATTGCTGAAGATATTAAAGTAGATAAAGAAGTAATAGTTAAAAAAGGAACGGTTATTACTAAAGAAATTTTAGATAGTTTAAAAGATGTTTTAGAAAGTGGTTATGGCTTACATAAAACAATTGTTAATCAAGAATTAGATTCTTATGAAATGGTTCAAGAAATTAAAGTATTTGATAAAAATGATCCTAAGAAAACTATTAAGATTATTGGTGTAGATCAAAGTGTTGATGAAAAAAGATTAACTATTCCTGATATTTATGCAGCAATTAGTTATTACTTAAATTTACAAGATGGTATTGGTAATACTGATGAAATTGACCATTTAGGAAATCGTCGGATAAGACAAGTTGGGGAATTAATTCAGAATCAATTTAAGGTTGGTATGTCAAGAATGGAAAGAGTTATCCGTGAACGTATGACAACTCAAGAAATGACTGATATAACTCCTAAATCATTAATTAATATTCGTCCAGTAACAGCTGTCTTAAAAGAATTCTTTGGTTCAAGTCAATTATCAAAATTCATGGATCAAATTAATCCAATTGCGGAGTTAACTGATAAACGTCGTTTATCAAGTTTAGGACCTGGTGGTTTATCAAGAGATCGTGCTGGTATGGATGTTCGTGACGTCAATGCTAGCCACTATGGTCGTATTTGTCCAGTAGAAAGTCCAGAAGGTCAAAATATTGGTTTAATTACTTCTTTAGCTGGTTATGCTAAAGTAAATGAATATGGTTTTATAATGACACCTTATCGTAAAGTTGTTGATGGTGTTGTTCAAATGGATGATGTAGTTTATATGACTGCTGATGAAGAAGCTGATTACTATATTTCTCAAGCTACAGTTGATTTAGATGAAAATAATCGAATTGTTGATGATAGTGTAGTTGTTCGTATTAATGGTGATAATATCTTTGTTCCACGTGAAAAAGTTAATTTTGTAGACGTATCACCAAGTCAAGTTGTCTCTATTACGACAAGTTGTATTCCATTTTTGAACTATGACGATGCTAACCGAACTTTAATGGGTTCTAACATGCAACGTCAAGCTGTACCACTATTAAAGACTGAAGCACCAATTGTTGGTACTGGTGTTGAATGTGTAGCAGCTAAATATTCAGGAAGTACTATTGTTTGTAAAGCTGATGGTGTTGTTGAATATGCTGATGCTAAAACTATTAGAGTTAAAACAGCTAAAGGACTTGATACATATTACTTAGCAAATTATGAAAGAAGTAATGCCTCATCTTGTATCAATCATGTACCTTTAGTTAAAAAAGGTGATAAAGTCAAGGCTGGTCAAGTTATTGCCGATGGTCCAAGTACTGACCAAGGTGAACTTGCCTTAGGTAAAAATATGACTGTTGCCTTCATGACTTATAATGGTTTTAACTATGAAGATGCTGTTATCTTAAATGAAAGATTAATTAAAGATGATGTTTATACATCACTTCATATCGAAACTTATGAAATTGAATGTCGTGATACTAAATTAGGACCAGAAGAAATAACGAGAGATATTCCAAATGTTAGTGAAGAGTCTCGTCGTAACTTAGATGCTGATGGTATTGTAAGAATTGGTACCGAAGTTAAAGAAGGAGATATTTTAGTTGGTAAGGTAACTCCTAAAGGTGTTCAAGAACTTACTAGTGAAGAAAAATT
>CANQSO010000122.1 GCA_947626535.1 uncultured Bacilli bacterium
GGTTATGAAAAGTATTTTATTATGCAAAGTAAAGATGTAATGTATAGATAATTAAAGAAAACTATTATTTTTTACTTTGCATAATATTTTTATAAATTACTTTTTAACCAATCTAAAAGTTCTATCTTATTATTGTTATACTTCTTATCATCAATTAATTCATTTGATAGATTTTCTATTGCTTCTCGTTTTACTTTAGGATTTGCTCTTGCATATATTTCTGTTGTAGTAATAGATTTATGACCTAAGAAATCTCTAATGTAAACTATATTAATATCATTTTCCAATAAATGCATAGCTTTAGTATGTCTTAAAACATGTGGTGTTATTTTATCAAAATTTAGACCTGCACGTTTAGAATATTTTTTTAGAATAAATTTAATACCTTCACGCGTTAATTTCATTTTTCTATTATTAAAGAATAATAAATCATTAGTATTTGGTGTTATTTTAAATATATCAAAATATTTTTTAATTATTTTTATCACTTGTGATGAAATCGGTATTATTCTAATCTTATCTCCTTTTCCATGCAATCTAATTGTTAGATTTTCAAAATTAATATCTTTAGCTTCTAAATCGATTAATTCTTGAACTCTAGCACCTGAATCATATAGTAACGATACTATAGTATAATCTCTAAGTTCTTTATTAACACTTATATTGAATGATTCAAATAATTTTTTAATTTCTTCCTTATTTAAATAATATACTTCTTTTGTTGCTTTTTTCTTCATTTCTATATTTAATATATCTGCAGTTAGATTAAAAAAGGAAATATCTTTCCGTTGCAAATATTTACAAAATGAATGAATAGAACATAGTCTTTGATTAGTTGTATTTACTGTATTACCTTTTTCCTTATCTAAATATTCAATAAAAGCTATTACCTTATCTTTATTGAAATCATTAAATGTTAATTTATTTATATTTAAATGATATTTATCTTTTAAAAATTCAATAAATAATATAAATGTATATTTATAAGATATAATTGTATTTTTAGAAAAATTTCTTTGCTCTGGTAAATAAGATGCAAAAAAATCTGTTATATAATTATGAAGATAATTATTCATTTTCTTCACCATTTTCTTCTAAAAATATTTCTTTATTAAAATCAAGCATTTTATTATTTATTTTATCCCTAACACTTTTTGTATATTTTAAATAATACTCAGTACTAATTACATTTTTATGTCCCATATATACACTTAATATAGGTAATGTACAATAAATATCTTGGTTTTCATCTTGCATTTTTTCAAGAGATTTAACAGCAAAGGTAAATCGTAAGTCGTGAAATCTTGGACTATTTCCTGTTTCTGTAGTAATATTTAAATTTTTTAAAACTTCTTTAAATTTTTCACTTAAATGTTTATCATATTTTTTTCCTTTATAACTTTTAAAGACATAATCATTAATAGATAAATTGAATTTTTTATTATGTTCTTTTAATATATCTAAAATTGTATTAGAAACAGGTAATAATCTAGTACAATTATTTTTGCTTTCTCTAATTAATATTGTTCCATCATTAAAATTAATGTCTCGTAATTTTATATTTCTTACTTCGCTCGATCTAAGTCCACAGCAATAGGTTAGTTTTATAATTGTCTTAAAGTTATCTGCATAATTTTTATCTTTTACATTTAAAGAATCTTTAAAGTCTAGCGAATCTATATATTTAAATATTTTTTTAATTTCTTCATCTGTAAATATATAAGGTTGAAAATTAGAATGACTATTTAAATATTCATAATCATACACATATATATTTTGATAGCCTTGTTCTTTTAAAAATAAAGCAAATTCTTTAGCAATATGCTGTCTTTTATATATTGTGTTACAACTTTCTTTATCATTTTTTCTTTTACAAAAATTAAGTACTATTTTTTTAGGCATTTCTATTTTTATACAACCTTGTTCACTAAAATATTTATCCATTGCATTTAATAACTTAAAACCGGATTCATATTTATATCCTTGACTTTGCTTATATTTAACATATAATGGAATCATATCTTTAAATGGTCCAGTGCATACGGTATTATTCATAATCTGGTACCTCTAAAGATATTTTTTTTAATTGTTCTTTTTCAATTGATATATATTTTTTAGTTGTTTCAATGCTTTTATGTCCTAAAATACTAGAAATTACAGGTAATTGAACATTATTTGCTAATAAGTTAGTTGCACAGGAATGTCTTAGACTATGTAGTCCTTTTTTCCGATCTCCAATTTCTATATTAGAATTAACTAAATATTTTTCAAAACTCTTATACAATGATTTATTTCCATTATATTCATATGGAAATCTAAATCTTAAGAAAAGTTTATCACTATCTATTTTTGGACGAGCATTTTTTATATAATCTATTAGACTTAACTTTACTTGTTCAGTTAAAATTAATTCTAATTTTTCCTTAGTCTTATATTGAATAATAACAATTTTATTGTGTATCCAATCAATATTTTTAAAAGTTAAGTTAACTATATCACTATTTCTTAAACCATAAGTTATAGCTATTAATAGCACAGCATAATCTCTTTTACCAATTTTTGTGTTTGTGTCAACATTTGATAAAACCTCTTTGATTTCATCTTTAGTATAATAACTAGGAAGTTTTTCCCTATCACATTTTAGTATTCTAGGAAAAATTGATTTTCCACTCATAAATTTATTGTCTAAATTATATAAATAATCATAAAAATTCTTAATGTGATATTTCATTGCATAAATTGTATTTTCAGCATATTTATCTTTAATATCATCCAAAAAATTATATATTAATTCCTTTGAAATATTCTGACAGATAGTAATTTTATTATTTAAGGCATATTCAAATAATAAATTTAAACTATGTATTTTATGATTAATTGTTTTTTCAGAATAATTATTTAAAATAAGGTATTCTTTATAATTATTTATTATATCTATAAATTCTTTTGGTGTAGTAATATAATCTCTTGGAATAGTCATTTTCGTAATATCTTTACCATTAGAATACCATTCTAATAAATATATACTTCTAAGTCTACGACAACGATATCTAGGTATTTTATGTGTAGACAAATGATAATGCTTTTCTAAGAAATCCATTCCAACATTTAAATTATAATTATTAATTTTTTTGCTTTCACAATATTTAAGTAATTGATTAAATGTATTAGATTCACTACTTATAGTCTGTTCTTTATATCCTTTCACCTCCATTTCTTTTAATGATTTTGCATTAACTCACTGAGTTCGGTTGTATTCATAATATCATCTTCCTTTCCTTTGAATACAGCCAATACTATAAC
>CANQSO010000123.1 GCA_947626535.1 uncultured Bacilli bacterium
GCATTTTCATAACATTCATTAATTATTTTTCTTGATGCTTGATCAATTTCTAAAGCAACTTGGTCAGAATAGTTTTTCGTTTTATTGTAATCTCTTCCTAAGAAAACATTTTCACTAGAAGATTCATAACGCATAGGTCCTAAATCAGACATACCATATTCCGTTACCATGCTTCTAGCAAGTTCAGTAGCCCTTTTAAAGTCGTCACTAGCTCCAGTCGTGATATCATCTAAGAATAATTCTTCGCTAGCTCGACCAGCTAAGGTACTAGTTATCATTGCTATCATTTCTCGTTTTGTATAACGAGTAATATTGTCTTCCTTTGGTGTATACGCTGTATATCCACCAGCCATACCACGAGGAATGATTGTAATCTTTTGAACTTCCATGGCATCTTTTAATTTCAAACCAATAACCGCATGACCAGATTCATGAACAGCAGTTAACCATTTAACATTATCACTTACTTTTCTTGATACTTTAGCAGGTCCCATTAACACTCGATCGGTAGCTTCATCAATGTCTTTAAGAGTAATATTTTCTTGATTTTTTCTAACTGCTAATAAAGCTGCTTCATTTAGTAAATTTTCTAAATCGGCACCACTAAAGCCAGAAGTTCTTCTACTTATACTTTTTAAATCAACATCACTTGCTAAAATTTTATCTTTAGCATGAACTTTTAATATAGCTTCTCGTTCTTCAGTATCAGGTAAGCTAACTGTTACTTGTCTATCAAATCTTCCTGGACGAAGTAAAGCTGGGTCTAAAACATCAGGTCTATTTGTTGCTGCAATGATAATAATCCCTTCATTAGCTCCAAAACCATCCATTTCAGTTAATAATTGGTTAAGAGTTTGTTCACGTTCATCATGTCCTCCCCCAATACCAGAACCTCTTTGACGTCCAACAGCATCAATTTCATCAATAAAAATTAGACATGGAGCATTTCTTTTAGCTTCCTTAAACATGTCACGAACTCTTGATGCTCCAACACCAACAAATAATTCTACAAAATCAGAACCACTTATAAAATAAAATGGTACATTAGCTTCACCAGCTACAGCCTTAGCAAGTAAGGTTTTACCTGTTCCTGGAGGCCCCACTAATAAAACACCTTTAGGAATTCTTGCTCCAAGTTTTTGGAATTTCTTTGGACTTTTTAAGAAATCAATTAACTCAGCAACTTCTTCTTTTTCTTCTTTTAAACCCGCAACATCACTAAATCTTACTTTACCACCATTTTCACTTAATTTTGCTCTACTTTTTCCAAAATCCATAGACCCTTTATTAGTATTAGCCATCTTAACAAAGATAAAGTAAGTAGCTCCAACTAAAATAACTAAAGGTAATATATTAATAATTATATATACCCATGATACTTTGCCTGGATCAGCATTAGTCTCATATACTTTTAAATTATTAGCTTCAGCATACTTAACTATACTATTTAATTCAGCATCTACTACTTTAGCTTTAAATTTTTCATTTTCATTATAATTAGATAATTTACCTTCAACATAATAAATACTTTCTTCAGCACTAGGTGTAATAGATATTTCTGTAACATTCTTATTAGATATTTCAGTCATTAATTCTCCAGTTGTTATTTCTTTAGTTATTGTTCTTCCCATATTTAAAACATTTAATATTACAAATATTACTAATATTAAGATTAAATAAGGAAATAAATTTTTAATTGTATTTGTATTATTTGTTTTTTTCATTTTTTAATTCCTTTCTTTCGTATTTATATATTATATCACACTTTTCATAATTGTCTAAATCATATTTAGATTTTTTTAAACCAAGAATCCATAATACTTCCCCATTACTATCAATCATAATCGGAATCTCATCTTTTTTACTAGGTAAAACATGTTCATCAATTAAAATATCTTTAACTTTTTTACTACCATTTAAATTCTTTACTTTCATTTTCATACCATCTTTTCGATTAGTAATATATAATGGTAATTTAAGATCATTACTATTTAAATGAATTTCATAATTACTTTTTTCACTAAAACAATCTTTTTTAATTAAAATTCCTTCTTTTAATTCTAATTTATCTAGACATTCCCAACAATAATTATTTATAGTTTTATTCTTAATTATCCGAAAATGATTTTTATTTACTTCTACTATATAAGATAATGGTAATAATAAAGTATTTTTCTTTTTAAAATTATTTAAATAATTTATAATTTTATCATAAGTTTTAGAATTAAGTTTATTAATATTATTTTGATATATTTCTTTTAATTTATATTTTAAATATTCTTTTTTTAGAAAATAATCTAAATTATTAAATTTTTTTAAATCAATAAAATCATCTTTTCTTAATTCTTTATCTATTATATCCAAATTATATTTTAAGTATTCCATTAAGTCATTTAATTCTTTACTAAATTTTAAAAATTTCATATTTAAATTATTTACTTCTTCTTTTAAAAGTGGAACGATATTTTTTCTAATTCTATTTCTTAAATGATTTTCTTCATAATTAGTATAATCTATTTTATAAGGTATATGTTTTTTATTTAATTCATTAATTATTTTATCTTTACTAATAGATAATAATGGTCTTTTAAAAACAATATTATTTATTTTTTGAATATTTTTTATTCCAACTATACTATCTAATGTACTACCTCTTATAATTTTCATTAGGATTGTTTCGATTAAATCATCAGCATGATGAGCTGTTACAACATAATCATAATGATATTTATTAATTAAGGTTGTAAAAAATTCTATTCTAATTTTTCTTGCTTCTTCTTCAGTAAAATGACCTTTTTGATATTTATTTATTTTATAAATTTCACATATAATATTATTTTTTAAACAAAATTCTTTAACAAATTTTTCTTCTTCATCACATTCTTTTCTAGTCCCATGATTAACATGCGCAACTAATAAAGAAAGATTTTTAGTTTTTTGCTCATTTATTAATTCAGTTAATAAATACATTGAATCAGGTCCACCAGATGTTGCAACAATAATTTTATCGTTTTCATTAATTAAATCTAGCATGGAACATTAACTCCTTTAAAACAGCCTTATTGTAACAAGGATTATTATTCAATTCAAGTGCTATCTAAAAAAACTTAACTAAAAAGTTAAGCTATTCTAAATGGATTTGTTTTACTTCCATTTCCTCCAATTATTTTAATATTTGATTTTAAATAAGCAGTCGGTTGAATTATACCACCAAAACTTAATCTTTGTGCTACTAATCT
>CANQSO010000124.1 GCA_947626535.1 uncultured Bacilli bacterium
ACATAATATTGTTTATTATCTTCATCTTTATAATATTTCTTATTTAAATTTAAAACATTTTCATAACTTGTATAACAGATATTATCGCTTGAATAAAATAATTCACTATTATATAAATCTATTAATTTAACTTTTTCATTATTGGTTCTACTATTAAATTTTAATTCAATATCTTTATTAACAAAATCATTTAAATCAATAAAATCTATATTATTATAAAAAATAGTAGCATTTGAAGGTTTAAATTTATTAGAACATATTATATAGCTTCCATTAAGATCAGCATCTGTTAATTTTTCTAAATCTTCTTTAGGCATTCCTTTAATATTCATATTACTATTAGAATTATCTTCTAAAAAAGTATTTGTTGCAATAATTTCATATTCTTTATTTGAAATAACATCTTGTATTTCATCTAATTCTTTTAATTTTTTTACATCGTTTTCATTTAATTCATTATTTATAGAATATGTTCTAAACAAAATATCATTTTTATTCCAATTATTCCAATCGTGTTCGATAGATATAACAATAGATAAACCAAGCATAATTATTCCAACCGTAATTGCTAATAAAATACAGCAAAGTAAAGAATTTTTATTTTTAAAAACAAGATAATTTTGCTTCATTTTAACCTCCATTTTATCTTTTTATTTAAATAAAGTATATCATAAATTTTAATAATTTTGTATGCATTTTTATTTTCAATCATAAAATAATAAAAATAGTAAAAGATATTTTTTGACAAATATCCTATTTTATATTAAAATATCACTTGTATGGAGCCGTAGCCAAGTGGCTAAGGCGTGGGTCTGCAACACCCTGATCACCAGTTCGAATCTGGTCGGCTCCTCCATTGGGAAATCTGTCCGAACTTTTATAGTTTGAACTTAACATATAATCAATCCGTTCGGGTTGTTTTTTTTGTGTTTTACAAAAGAATTAACAAAGAAAGGACGGTGTTTTATGATAAAGTTTATGACACAAGAGTTAGAAAAGGGTTCTAGGGAAGCTCTAGCTCACGAGGTATTTTGATGGTACGTCAAAATACCTAGGGGGTTAAATATTTTGGTATAAAGCAAAATATTCAAAAAATTAAAGATACTATTACTTTTTTAACAGTTTATGCTAAATTTATTGGTTGCCGAAAAGTTGCCGAAAAGTTGCCGAATAGATTGATAATTAAAGAAAATGAGTATATAATGTTATTTGAGGTGATAAACTTGTTTGTAGAAAATGAATTTATAGAATTAAAAAGTGAATTAACAAAAGAAATAAAAAAAGAAATTGTAGCTTTTGCCAATTCTAAAGGTGGAACAATTTATATCGGAATCAATGATGATGGTACTATAAAAGGATTAAAAAATATTAGTAGAGATATCGAAGCATTAAGCAGTATGATTCGTGAAGGAATAAAATCCGATTTATCATTATATACTAACATTGAAATTCAAAAATATGATGATAAAGATGTTATTGTATTAAAAATAATGAATGCACCAAATAAACCATATTATTTAGCAGATAAAGGAATAAAATCTAGTGGTGTATTTTTTAGACATGGAAATGTTTCGGCACCTGCATCGGATGAAATGATTAAAAATTTAATCAAGGAAAATCATGATTCGTTTGAGAGCGAAATATCCAGTAATCAAAATTTAAACTTTACATATTTAGAAAATGTATTTCAAAATAAAAATATAGTTTTTAATGAAAATAAGTACAAAACATTAAATTTATTAAACGTAGGAAATTATTATACTAATTTAGCACTACTATTATCTGATGAATGTCCATTTTCAATAAAGTGTGCAATTTTTGAAGGAAATAATAAAATTACATTTAAAGATAGAAAGGAATTTAGTGGTTCTCTTATTAAACAACTTGAAGAAACATTAGAATACTTAAATATTGTTAATAGAATCAGTGGAAAAATTATAGATTATAAGAGAGTTGATATTCGTGATTACCCTGAATATGCAATCAGAGAGACAGTTTTAAATGCTATTATTCATCGATTATCAGAAGCTTCTGATAATTGATGTTATGAGAAGAAAAAAATTATGAGAAGTTGGACTAAGAAAGTCTTTTTTTATGGACTTTTTTCTTTATTTAACTTCTCATAATAATAATTACAATTCTTGTAAAAATTTTAACAAATCTTCTTTTTGACTTTCAGAATATTTGTCAGTTGCATTTAGCTTTTTACTATGTTCTAAAATTTGCTTTTCTTTAATAATTGGATTTGTTTTAGCATATATTTCAGTTGTTACTACAGATGTATGTCCAAGTATATCTCGAATGTATATTAAATTAACTCCAGATTCAAGTAAATGCATAGCTCTTGAATGTCTCATACTATGATTTGAATATGTATTTTTAAATTTATCCTTATGTTGGATTTTAGCTATTTCAACATATTTTTTTAAAATATATTCTATACCTTTGGTTGTTAACTGGTTGTTTTCTTTATTTTTAAAAACATATTCATCTTGGCATGTTATATTAAAAGAATTTAAATATTTTAATATAACATTTTTTAAATTGTCTGTTAAAGGAACATTTCTTTGTTTATTTCCCTTGCCAATTAATGTTACATAAGCATGTTCATTTAAATTTAATTGTTTTAAAGTTAAATCTGCAAGTTCTTGAGCTCTACATGCAGTTTCATACATAAAAAGCAACAAAACATAATCTCTAAAACCTTTTTTTAGCTGAGTTTCGGGTAAATTAATTAAAATCTCTATTTCATCTGTTGAAAAATATGATAATATTTTGTTATGAGTTTTTTTGTTAGGAATTAATTGGATATTGGAACAAATTTCAAAACAAGATAACTCTCTATTTTTTAAATATTTATAAAAAGAACGAATAGCAGCTAATCTTTGATTTCTTGTTGAAATACTATTCTTTTTTTCTGTTTCTAAATACATCAAATAATCTTCTATTAATAAATTGTTTAATGCATCCAATGATAAATTATTTATATTTATTTTTTTAACTAAATTAATATAATTTAATAACGAAACAAATGTATCTCTATAAGAATTAATTGTATTTTTCGAAACTCCTTTTACTGATGGAAGATATTCAGAAAAATATTTTGAAATATAATAGTTTAAATTCTTATTCATGATAAAACACCTCTTTTTTGTTATACAAATTTTTAAGATAGTCACTAGTATGTTTAGGTATAT
>CANQSO010000125.1 GCA_947626535.1 uncultured Bacilli bacterium
GATAATGGGGCAGATATAATATGGGATAATGAAAATTGGGGACCAATGGTAAAAAACTTAAGTAAAAGTAAAACTAAATGTAGTTTATATTTTGAAGAAAAAAATTCAATGGTTGATTTAACATTGACATCATGTGATAATCATATAACAGCAATAGGAGTTGAAGGAGTCCAAATAACAAAATATGAATACAAAATAGATGAAGGCGAATGGTTTACAGGAAGCGAGACTCAAGAATTTAATGATCAAACAGTAGGAGAGCATACCATAAAATTAAGAGTAACAAATGATAATAATGAAGTAAGTAAAGAAGTAATAAGAAGTATAACAATAAATGAACAAAGAAAAGTTGAAATAGCAGGAAAACAAATACCAATAGCAACTTGTAATAATGTTTTATATGAAGTGAGTCATGTAATAATTGCTTTTTTTGTTAAGAATTTATTATGGTTTTTGCTATTTTTGATTGACAAGTCATAAAATATAGTGGTATAGTTAATTCGCATTGTTAAATTTGGTTTTACATTTGGTAAAACCTTATTTAAAGTAATGGTTGATACACCAGGAAGTGTGTTAATGGAAAGGAGAAAATATGACTACTATTAATCAACTTGTTAAAAAGGGAAGAAGTAAGAAAACTAAGAAGAGTAAAAGTCCGGTTTTAAATGTAGGAATGAATACTTTAGAAAGAAAGCAAACTAATAATCCAAGTCCTCAAAAACGTGGCGTATGTACTCGTGTTGGTACTAAAACACCTAAGAAACCGAATTCAGCATTACGTAAATATGCTCGTGTTAGACTTTCTAATGGTAAAGAAGTAGATACTTATATTCCAGGTGAAGGACATAACCTTCAAGAACATAGTGTTGTTTTAATTCGTGGTGGACGTGTTAAAGACCTAATTGGTGTTCGTTATCACGTTGTTAGAGGGACCCTTGATACTCAAGGTGTTGCAAACCGAAAACAAGGACGTAGTAAATACGGAGCTAAAAAACCTAAAAAATAATAGAAGGAGGAAAATGATATGCGTAAGAGAAGAGCGATTAAAAGAGATGTATTACCAGATTCTGTATATAATTCCAAGGTTGTTACTAAATTAATCAATCAAATTATGCAAGATGGTAAAAAAGGAACTGCTCAAAAGATTTTATATGAAGCATTTGATATAGTTGAAAAGAAAACTGGAAAACCAGCTATGGAAGTATATCAAAGTGCTTTAGAAAATATTAAACCAATGCTAGAAGTTAAATCTCGTCGTGTTGGTGGTTCTAATTATCAAGTTCCAATTGAAGTTAGTGAAGACCGTAGTCAAACCCTTGCTTTACGTTGGCTTGTTAATTATGCTAAAAACCGTAATGGTAAAGGTATGGCTATTAATTTAGCAAATGAAATTATGGATGCTGCCAATGGTACTGGTGGTGCTGTTAAAAAACGTGAAGATACTCACAAAATGGCTGAAGCAAATAAAGCGTTTGCTCATTATAGATGGTAAGGAGGTAAATTATGGCTAGAGATGTTACTATTGATAAAGTAAGAAATATTGGAATTATGGCTCATATTGATGCTGGTAAGACTACGACAACTGAAAGAATTCTTTATCATACTGGTCGTATTCATAAAATTGGCGAAACTCATGATGGAGCTAGCCAAATGGACTGGATGGAACAAGAAAAAGAACGTGGTATTACTATTACCTCTGCTGCTACCACAGCGCATTGGAAAGGATATCGTTTAAATATTATCGATACTCCGGGCCATGTTGACTTTACTGTTGAAGTTTCAAGAAGTCTTAGAGTATTAGATGGTGCTGTTGCCCTTTTAGATGCTCAAGCTGGTGTTGAACCTCAAACTGAAACGGTTTGGCGTCAAGCTGATGAATTTAAAGTTCCAAGAATGATTATGTGTAATAAAATGGGAAAATTAGGAGCTGATTTTGCTTATAGTTTAGAAACTATTTCTAAAAGATTAGGAGCAAATGCTAAACCTATTGAATGGCCTATTGGAGCTGAAAATGAATTTAATGGTATTGTTGATTTAATTACTAGAAAAGCTTATCAATATGATGGTAAAGAAGAAGAAAATGCTATTGAAATAGAAATACCTGCTGATTTAAAAGATTTAGTTGAAACTAAAAGAGCTGATTTAATTGAAACTGTTGTTGAATTTGATGACAAATTAATGGAAAAATACTTAAATGGTGAAGAATTAAGTATTGAAGAAATTAAAAGTGCAATTAGAAAAGGGGTTTTATCTAATCAATTTTATCCAGTATTATGTGGTGATGCTTTATCAAATAAAGGTATTAAATTATTGTTAGATGCTGTAATTGATTATATGCCTGCTCCTACTGATGTTCCATCTATTGAATGTTATGATCCTAAAACTGGTGAAGATGTTTTACGTCATCCAAGCGATTCAGAACCATTTACAGCTTTAGCATTTAAGATTATGACTGATCCTTTTGTTGGCCGTTTAGCTTTCTTTAGAGTTTATTCTGGTCATTTAACTAGTGGTTCATATATTTTAAATAGTACTAAAGGTGAAAAAGAACGTATTGGTCGTATTTTGCAAATGCATGCTAATAATCGTACCGAAATATCTGAAGTTTACTGTGGTGAAATTGCAGCTGCAGTAGGACTTAAAAATACAACAACTGCTGATACATTATGTGATGAAAAACATCCAGTTATTATGAAAGGTATGGAATTTCCTTTACCAGTTATTGATGAAGCTATTGAACCAAAATCAAAAGCTGATCAAGAAAAGTTAGGTACAGCTTTACAAAAACTTGCTGAAGAAGACCCAACTTTCAAATACAAAACTGACCCTGAAACTGGTCAAACTGTTATCAGTGGTATGGGTGAATTACATCTAGAGGTATTAGTTCGTCGAATGAAAGATGAATTTAATGTTGAAGCTAATATTGGTCGTCCACAAGTTGCTTATCGTGAAACAATTACGCAAATGGGTGAATGTGAAGGTAAGTATATTAAACAATCAGGTGGACGTGGACAATATGGTCATGTATGGGTTCGTTTTGAACCAAATAAAGACAAAGGTTATGAATTTGTTGATGCTATCGTTGGTGGTGTTGTTCCTCGTGAATACATCCCTGTAACAGATAAAGGTTTACAAGAAGCTATGGCTGGTGGTGTTCTTGCTGGATACCCAATGGTTGATGTTAAAGCAACATTATT
>CANQSO010000126.1 GCA_947626535.1 uncultured Bacilli bacterium
TATGGACAGAAACAGATAATTGTCGAAATGGTTCATGTTTAAGTATCTCAAATGCTATTGGACCATCTTGGAAATAAGAGTGAAAAAAATCACTTTTTTTTTCAATAAATTAATAAGTATAGAACAGTTTTTTACAAATATTTATTAATCCATGATACAATGGTAATGATAGAAAGATAGTCGAGAGGCAAATTTAATATTTTGGTGATAAAAATGAAAAAAATTTTATTTAATTTGGCATTTTTAATGATAATATTTTTAAATTTAATCTTAGAAGTAGATGCAATAACAGTTACTGTTAGTAGTCCACATGTATTTCAAATTGGTACCATGTCCAACAGTCAATATGCTGTTGGAGGCAATAAATACGCTTATTGTATGTCACCAAATAAACCCCATGGTTCTACTTATACTGGAGATCTTTTCGATCCAAAAAATAATTTATATCATTTAACATTAGCGGTAGCAGCAACCAAAATTTCTCATGCTGGTAAAATGAGTGATGGCAATTTTTATATGACTAATGGTGGGTATTATTCAGCATCTTTTCGTTTAATTTCTGAGTATTATGGGGAATTAGATCATACAGCTACATTAAATGCGGATGGTACAAAATATAATAATGATGCAGGAGATGACGTTTACACTCTAACAAAAGGTGTAGATTTACTTCAGCCAGAATATTGGAAAACTGGTGATCCAAGTGCTGTATATAATCTCTTTAAACAATCAATAGATGATGTTGAATCAGCATCAGGTAAGAAGGCTGAAAAGAAATATGAATCTTTAGTAAAAAATAAAAAATTAGTTGATTCATATAATTTTAGTACTAGTGTTAGCAGCGTAACTGGACCTAATAAAAATGATCGATATGTAGTTAAATTTACGATTAATGATGCAAATGGTAATACTGTTGATTGGGATGCATGGACTTGTTCTGACTGTAATCTTCATAGTCATACTGGCAATTCTTTTGATATAAGAGTGGATAAAAATAAAAAAAAGTTTACAATGGTTTATAATACACCAGCTGATTATAAAAATAGAATATATCTTATAAATACTAGTAGTCCTAAAGATTATCAAAAAATGATATTGGTTGATAAAACCCCAATTGAAATTAAAGTCCCTGTTGCCGTTGATCCGCAAATTCCACCACCCGATCCAGATCCTGAACCAGATCCCGATCCAGATCCCGATCCCGATCCAGATCCAACTCCATGTACATACACTGATAATGGAGATGGAACTAGAACTTATTATGGAACAAATGGGGATGTAACAGATCAAGCAAGTTATCGAGCATATTGTGTTCATAAATGTTCTAGAAAAGGCGATGGAACTTATTTTTGTTCTAATGATGATGATCCAGATGAAAATGGACCAGATTGTAGTTATGAAGAATATATAAGTGAATGTACATATTGTGGAAAAAATAAACAACAATGTACAGATAATCCTACTACTCCCGGTTGTATAAGATATTGGGATGAATGTCCAAAATGTACACCAAGTGTATCAATGCCAAGTTCATGTAATGATTTTAATGTTGAAAGCAATCTAAAAGGAACAGTAAGTGATATAAATGAAACAAAAACAAGTTGCAATTATAGTGTAAAACCAGTAAAAGGATGCGTAATAGGTGGAACGGATGCCGCTGGCAATAGTTATCGAGTTGATACTAAATTAGGCGGTAATCGTTATTGTCAAGTGTATTGTTATGAAAAATATACTTTTGATGTTCCAACAGCTAAGCATTCCCAAAGTGGTGGATACTTTAATTTATCAATGAATGTAACAGGAACTAGAAGTTGTTACTTAGGGCCAAATACTTCAGGATATTCTTACAGCGGATTATCTAATGGTCAAAAAGATTTAGAACTTGAACATTTTATAGAAGATGTTAACAATTTAGAAAGCGAAATACAACGGGAATATTCTAAAATCAAACCTGTTTCCACACAACTTTTAGAATCTTTAATGCCAGATCCTAATAAGCCACCAGGATTATACGATGCCGAAACAGAACATAACCAAAAACAACTTGAAGAACTTAGACAACAAAAAGAACAAAATTTAGAAATAATGAAGAAAATACTACCATTAATAACAGAATTAGAAAGAGATATAGCCGATTATCAACAATGTTCAACAATTGCTGATGTGTGGACAAATAATATGAAATTTGAACCCCAAATTCAATATGAATATCAAGATTATCAAAACAAATATAATACGGGAACCTTTAAAAAGGTAGGAGAAACAGCAGAAACCAAAAAAAATACATTTTGTTATGGAAAAACCGATAATCAATATAATTGCTTAATGAATGGTAGAAGTGTAGAGGAGAACAATCGCTATTGGTCATATTATATAACAAGATACAATTATAATAATAATCGAAGAGTAAATATTTATGAATGGGGTAAGGATCGTAATAAAGAAATCTATAACGGTATAGAATTTAAGGACTATCCAAATTATATATTAGAAACAACCGATGATGTTCCAAGGGATGGTTCAAGATACTATCTAAATATTAATTATCCAACATGTGAAATAACAGATATTAGAAAAGGAACAGATAGAACAGAAAACCCATATAATCAAGACGACGAAAGACAAAAAGTATTATATGATAAATGGGAAGAGGAACATCCAGTAATAAATAATAAATTGGTATGTATAAGACAGCGAGCTAAAGTAAACTTAGCAGTTGGAGTAGAAAAAACAGTAACTAAAACAGCAACCTATATTCCAGGTCAAAACTTTAGCACATATCATCAATACGGAACAATCGTAAATGGCGAACCATGTGCGGGAACAAATCGAAATTATTGTTTATGGACAAGACTTCCAGATACTGCTTTACCAGTTGAATTGAAAACTGGTAAAGGAGCATTTGCATTTAAATTACGTTTTAGTAATATTGGTCAATTAGGAAATAGTTTAGGAAGATTAATAGGATCTGGGAATAGTATCTTAAATAATTATAATAATCTATCATATGCTGACAGATGTAGTGTAAATATTAATCCCAATAATGGACCAAGTGGTAATTTTGAAACTTTATCACAAGATGTTGGTTATGTATGTAGCTATATAAATAACTGTGATGGTTGTGG
>CANQSO010000127.1 GCA_947626535.1 uncultured Bacilli bacterium
AATTTTTCGATTATTTTTCCATCAAACTTGTCAACTTTAGTACAAGTTGAACCAACTTCTACAATTATTTTATTCATATAATTTTCCCCTCTTTTTTAGTTTCTTTATTAAACAATATCACATTCGACACGAATTCTCAACCCATTTCTCAATACATTATTCAATTTTCCATTTTCATCTCCTTCATAAGAAAAATATTGTCTAGTATTTATAAAATCAATAAGAACATTTTTTTTATAAAATTTAAAAAAATTAAAACATATAACTGTTTTTCCTACTTATATGTTTTATAATTATTTTATGCTTCTTTACTAATTTCATTTTTTATAATCCAGTTTATGTCTTCAATTGATTTATCAATATTAAATCTTCCGTTTCCTACTGGATAATATACAGAATAAAATTTATATTCATTATCATTAATCTGACTTATAAATAATTGCTTTCTACTCTGTGCATCCTCCATTGTAAATTGAATCTAATTCTTTCGCTCCATATTTTTTCTGCAATTTATCATATTTGGGTTTTAAATCTTCTAATTTCATCTATTTCTCCTATTTATATATTATTTATAATAAATTGAATTACATCATCTTCATTATAGTTTTGTTTATCTTTATTTCTATCCTCTTTCGTTAAGTCTACAAAATACTTATTACATTCAGGCATAATTGACATAGAATCTAAAGGATAACCAGGATTTCTCTTTTCACACGGTTTGTCTACTAAATAGAAATTACTTTTACTCCAACTATATTCTTTTTCTTCTTTTCCATTATAAATTACCATTCCATATACCCATTTTGCTGTTAATTTTCCTCCGTACCTATGTACTAAATTAGTATAATACTCAAGCATTTCATCATCAGTTAATTCTTTTCCATTTACTCTTCTTACATGAGTTCCTGGCTGTTTATCTTGTGGCAAGCCTTCTATATACAAATTATTATCCATTCCAATTGTTGTTATTCCTGTTTTATCATAATATGTTTTTGCCTTTATATAAGCATTTTCAATCGCATTTTTCCCGTTTTCTTCTATATTAAGATTGATTCCTATGTCTTTAATTGTTTTAAGTTCTATACCTCTTTTTGCTAATTCATCTGCATATTTTTTTACTTTTGCTGGATTTGTCGTTGCAAATAATACCTTCAATTCACTTTATCTCCTCTATATATTTTTCTTTTTTACTATACAACTTCTGGTTGTTATTTCAGTAGTTTACTTTAATTCAAGGACACATACACACTCCACATGTGATGTAAATGGGAACATATCAACTGGCTGAATATCACCTACAGTATAACTTTCCTGTAATAATTTTATATCCCTAACCATTGTAGCAGGATTACAACTTATATATATTACTTTTCTTGGTTTAACAGCTAAAATACTAGAAATAGTATCTTTATCAATTCCCTTCCTTGGAGGATCAACTACTACAATATCTGGATAAACTTGTTTTTCTGTTAATAGTTTAGAAAGAATCTTTGGAGTATCTCCACTTAAAAATTCTATATTATTGATTTCATTCATTTTTGCATTTTCTTTAGCATCTTTAACAGCTTGCTCAACAATTTCAATACCATATACTTTCTTTACATATTTTGAAGCAAAAATTCCTATAGTTCCTATTCCACAATATAAATCAAATAAAATATCATCCTTTTTTAATTCGGCCATCTCTAATGCAACATTATATAATACTTCCGCTTGAACAGGATTAGTTTGATAAAACGATAATGGAGATATTTTAAATGTAAAATCTCCTAGTATGTCATAAATATACCCATCTCCATGAATGACAACATTATCATGTCCTAATATAACATTTGTATTTTTTGTATTAATATTTTTTATAATAGTTTTTACATTATAAGTTTTTACTAACATCTCTATTAATTCATTTTCTTTAGGAATTTTTTTGCCATTTATTACCAAAATACACATAATTTCATGTGTT
The DNA here is from genome assembly GCA_947626535.1 of uncultured Bacilli bacterium. Lineage (GTDB taxonomy): Bacteria > Bacillota_I > Bacilli_A > RF39 > UBA660 > Ventrenecus. Next base: position 1,964 of record CANQSO010000127.1, read on the forward strand.
CTAATTCCAACTTTTATTACAATATGCCTAAATAATCCTTTATTTGTTTTTTCATCATAAACAGGAATTTCATTTTCCTTTATAAATTGATATATTAAAAAAGCTATTTTTTCTGCTACAGTATCTTGAATTAAGCAACTTTTCATTTGTACTATTTCATGTGTACGCTCTGCAAACACACCAATAACAGGCTCTCCTTTTTTATTTAATCCTATTGGATACTGTGCTTTGTTTCTGTAATTATACGGATTTCCCATTCCAATTGTTTTTCTAACTTTTATACTTTTAGGATTATCTAATGTTTTATTTACTAAATTTCTTACAATTTCTTGCTTTATATTTAAAGTCTCCTCATAATCAATATGACGCAAATTGCATCCACCACATCTTTTATATGTACTACAATCTGCTTCTACTCTATATGGAGACTTTTCTATTATTTCAACAATTTTAGCATATGCATGTGATACCAATACTTTTAATATTAGTATCTTTATTTTTTCTCCTTTTATTGCTCCTGGCACAAAAATTGTAAAATTATCAATTTTAGCAATTCCTTCTCCTTCAAAACCATTATCTATAATATCTACTACATATTCCACGTTTTTCTTTACAGGTATTTCCATAACTTTTTTACCCCATTTCTACAAATGTTATTTTAGTACTTAAATGTAAATTTAGATTGATAATTATATTTCAACACAAAATATAAAAAAATACAAGTATTTTATTATTAATATATATTTTTTGTAAAATTAATTTTAAAAAATTCTATCTATAATTTAAAAATATTTTTGTAAAATTTCTCTTTTTTTAAAAGTATAGTATTGACATTACACTAAAACATATGCTATTATAAATAATGTTAATAAATTACTTATACATTAATGCGGATGTGGCGAAACTGGCAGACGCGCTAGACTTAGGATCTAGTGGGAAACCGTGGGGGTTCAAGTCCTCTCATCCGCACCAACGGTGTATCTGTTCAATTTTTTATATTACAGAAAAAATATCATCCTGAAAAGGGTGATATTTTTTTCTGCAAATTTATTACTGAAGTAGTATGGCAATTATTTAATGGCTCAATGTCAATAGTTGGGGTGAAATACCTGAAAAGTATTTCTATCTCAGCTTTTTTTATGGCTTAAATTTTTT
>CANQSO010000128.1 GCA_947626535.1 uncultured Bacilli bacterium
TCATATTTTTGACCTCCCTTATAATAAAAAAACTTAACTATGTTTTTTCTTAGACACAGTTAAGTAAAAAAGGTCGAAGTATTTTCATCATTTTTAGTTAATTTTGGTAAATCTTCTAAAGTAGCAAGGCCAAAATAATCTAAAAAGTCATGAGTTGTTTTATATAAATTAGGGCGCCCAGGCATTGTACTTTTTCCTGATTCTTTAATTAAGCCTTTTGCAAGTAATTTTCTAATCGTATAATCAGATGAAACACCTCGGTAGGCATCGATTTCCGCTCTGGTGATTGGTTCGTTATAGGCAATAATTGCTAAAACTTCTAAAGCAGCTTGTGATAAAGCACTAGATTCTGGTGTTAAAACTAATTTTTGATAATATGATTTGTGTTCTTCTTTAGTTGTTAATTTAAAAGCATTACCTAAAAATCTTATTCTAAGTCCTCGATCTTTTTGTTCATAATTTTGTTTTAATTTTAAAAGTAATTCTTTAGCTTCATCTTTGCTTATTTCTAATAATGAAGAAATTTGTTCTAAAGTTATTCCTTCATCTCCTAAGACAAACAATAAGCCTTCCAAAACTCCAACTAAATCCATGTTATATCCTCCAAATCCATATTTTATCAAAAGTATTTTCTTGGGTAATTTTTAACATACTTTCTTTACTCATTTCTAAAATAGCTAGAAAAGTAGCAACGATATATTCTTTTGTATTTTCTTCAAACAACTCAAAAAAATCACATTTTTCTTTTTCTTCTAATTTTTTTCTAATCCAAACTTTTCGACTTGCCACACTTATTTCTCTTCTAGTTATTTTCGTGTTTTTTGGTTCTTTATAATGCATTCTTGAAAGTACTTCTTCTAAAGCCTTAAATAAATCAATACTTGTCAAGCCACTTTCATTGAATAATTCATAATTACTTTCATATTTTTTTAAATTCTCAGGTAATTTAGTATGAATTTCTTCTCTTTTCTGATGTAAATTTTCGAAATCTTTAGTTAATTCTTTATATTGTTCATATAAAATAATCTTATTTTTTAAATCTTCTTCACTTGTTATGTCATATTCATCATTTTCATCTTCTTCAACTTTCCCAATTAATTTTTTACTTTTTAAATGAATTAAAGTCGCAGCCATAACTAAAAATGATGAAGATATATCAATATTTAAAGTTTGTAATGAATGAATATAATCTAAATATTTATCTATTATTTCACTCATTTTTATTTCATAAATATCTAATTTTGTTTCTTTAACTAAATGAAGTAATAAATCCATTGGTCCTTCAAAATTTTCTATAGATATTTGAAATTCCATACTCTTACCCTCCTTTTATAATTATAACTTAAATGCTTTTAATTTGCCAAGAAAAAAGACGCCTAAGCGCCTAATAATTATTATTGACATTTAAATCCTGATGAATTAAGTTCAAAATAAATTGTTTTAGCTAATTCATCTTTTTCATAAAATGCTTGATTATTTAAAATTCTTTTTTTCTCGCTTATTTTAACTTTACTTAAATCAATTTCTGTTTCAAGAGCAAAACCATTAGTTTTAGGAACGACATTAGCATCTACTCCATCAATAGAATTATAACTTACAGTTAAAGCTTCATAAGTATTAATGGTTTCTTCATCATTAGATGTTACTAATATCCGGTCACTTATTTTAGACAATAAATATTGATTATCACTATTTTGAAATGTATATACTAAAGTTTCATTATCTTTAGTACATGTTAGGTATGGCAAATTATTGATATCTTGAGATGTTAAGGTTATAGCTGGATAATCATTAATACTTTTAGTATTAAGAGTTAAGTAAACAGGATTGACATTATTCCCCGTATTATCTTTGAATGTATAAACAAATTCTTTAGCAGCATTAGACACGATTTCTTCTTTTGATATCATAACCCGGTCAAGTAAGGTTTTTTCTTCAGTATATAATTCAATATACATTGGATTACTAATTAAAGATGTTGGGGAGCCACTGACATTGGTTACTTTAATATTAATCTTTTTAGTAGATGTATCAACAGTTATTTCATATTTAATACCACTTATAGTTTTAGCTATTGGAGAGACAATACTCAAATATTCCTCTTCTTTTTTAGGATTTTCTGGAGTTGGTTCTTCCTTTGGTTCTTCAGGGTTTGCCACAACTGGTGGAGGAGTAATGACTTCTTTACCTTGTAATTTATCCATTAAATTAACCGCATATGGTAAACCAAAAATAATTAAAATTAAAGTTCCAAATAAAATGATAACTCCTTTTAAGCCACTTTCATTTTCATTAATCTTGCCAATAGTTGTAGGTGTTAATTCTACTTTATTTATTACTACATTATCAAAATTTTCTTTAACCTTTTTATTCTTCTTCATTATCTTCACCTATTTCTTGTAAATATTGTATCAAAAAAAAAACTAAAAAAAAAGAGTAAGAAGTTAATTTTCAGGATAATCGCATGAAAAATTTTTAGATAAGTCTATGCTTGATTTTCGAGCATAGACTTTATCTGTTTAGTATTAATAATTTTAAAAACTTTTATCTCTTATGAACAATTTTACTGATGAAATTATTCAAAAGACATATTGTTATTCTCACTTACGTCTACAGGCATTTGTTTTTTACATACATTTTTATTTTTTATATCCGTTTTCTGTAATAATGAATGACTATACATTTCTTTATGTTGCTTAAGATACTCAACGGTATATTTTAATATTTTTCTAAATCTAAATAAATCCAAATATTCTTGTAAATGTCTTGTAGATAGTCCTCTACATTTTAATAATAAAACATCTAATTCTGACATAAGAGAATTTAATTCTCCTAAATGATAACCATCTTTTGTTGTATGTTTATTTTCCGGAATTTGTTTTAGAATTAAATTATGGTCTTTAGCAAATTTTATATATGAGTTTTTACTATCAGTTACAAGTATACTTTTTTCTTCTATCCAATCTGCTAAATTATTTTCTAAATCGTCATTCGAAAGTGGACCTAAGCCAACTATTTTTACAAATATATTATCGTGACTATCGATTGCCATCAATATACAAACTTGATCCATACTTATTCCTGAAGTTC
>CANQSO010000129.1 GCA_947626535.1 uncultured Bacilli bacterium
TAAGTAATACACTTACAGTTGATATTGTAAAAACAGCATTAGTTTTAGGAATATGTTTATATATCATTTTAATTGGTTTCTATTATTTTATAGATATAAAAGTATTCAAAAAAGGTGTAAATGTAGATTAAGTAATTTTAATAAGTGCAATACAAATTACAATTTGTACGATAAATTTTTATAAAAATGTCAATTTGCTATTCAATAAATATTAAAAATGTGTTATATTATTATTAGCAACGGAAGATTATATAAATTCTTTCGTTATTGGAAGAAAAGTTGTAGATAACTACGACACTCGCTCCAATATTAATAATATAGTATCAATAAAAAAATTGGTACTTTTTTTATAAAAAATAATTATATTATATATGATTAAAATCTGATTTTAGAAAGAATTTAAGAGGTTATTATGGAGCTTGAAGATTTAAAAGAAACTTTAAAATTTTTAACTAATGTAAAAAAGAATAATTATTTTGGTAATGATTCCCAAAAGATAGAGTATTTATATAATGAAATAAAAAAAACAGAAATAATTTTGCCTTCTATTGAAAAATTAGAAGAACTTCAAAAAATTGAAATTGAATTAGAAATAAAATATAATGAACTTAATGAACTTGGTACTTATTTTACTCCATTATATATAAAAATAAAGAAAAAGATTCACGATGAATATGTTAATAAACTTAGGGAAAAAAATAAAAAGAAAAGAGGAATCAATTAATATGTCAGATTTTGATTATGATAAAATAAAAGATATGGAATATGACCCAAATAGGGGATGTTACGTGGGCAAAAATGGTGAAGAATTTCATGTAACACCATATTCTAATGGGAATGGTTATAAATATGATTACTATGATAGAAGCCCTTATGGAAATGCTCCCCATAATTCCACTCATGTTAAATCAGATTTAAGTGAAGATTGGAATAGAACTGATAATGATAGAGATAACGGTACTCAAGATAAAAGTTCTGGTTCAGGGTGTTATTTAACTACTGCTTGCATGTATCATATGCAAGAAACTTTTGATGATAGTTGTCAAGAATTAATGGCATTAAGATGGTTTAGAGATAATTTTGTTTTAAAAGAAGATATTAAACATTACTATGATATTGCACCTATAATAGTTAATTTAATAAATTTTCAGCCAAATTGTAATAAAATATATGAATGGATTTATGAAAATGTTATTATGCCTTCTATTGTTGCAATTAAAAAAGGAAATTATAAAATTGCATATGACATATATAAAAATAGTGTTTTAGCATTAGAAGAAAAATTTGCAAAGCCAATTATTCAACAACAATTTGTAAAAACATTAAAAAAAATTAGGAAATAGTAGCTTTAAAATATTATTAGATAAATAATTAAAATATCTTTTAATTATGAGTTCCATCCAAGACTGGAGGGGAGTGTTACAACCTAATTTGTGGCAAAAGAGTTCATTTATTGTTAGTTTCGATAAAAAACGAATTCTATATTTTACTATACTTTTATTCATGAGATTTTTTTCTTATAACAATTATCAAATTATTTATAATCAGGCTTTATCAAAAAATAATTATTGACTTAAATAAATAGTTAATTTTTTTAAGCTAACTTAAGATAAATAACCATACCAAATATCTATTTTGGCATAAATTATGAGTGGGATAGCATAACGCTATTTATAATTTAACTTTTATAAAGCTAAATAGAGGGGAGAATATAATTTGCGTAAAAATAAAAAATTAATTATTATTATCTTCTTTATTGCAACTATTATTTTAATGGCTGTTGGTTATTCATCTTTTGCGACTGATTTTAATATTAATGGAACTGCAGAAATTACTGGTGAGTGGGATGTTAGAATAACAAATATAATTGCTACCGAAGTATCTCAAGGTTGTGATGCTGGAACCCCAACTTTTACTAAAGATTCTATTAATTTTTCAGCTAAACTTAATAAACCAGGCGATGAAATTATTTATGAGGTTACCATAGAAAATTTAGGAACCATTGATGCTGAGTTACAAACAATAATATTCACAGAAGAAATTGATGGAATTGAAGAAATTAACTATACGACATCTGAACTTAAGAAAGACTTAAATGTTGGCGATTCAACTACTTTTAATATTATAGTAACATATGTAAAAAATACCGAAGAAATTCCTGATGTTAAAACTAAAACATTAACGGGGATAATTCAATATGTTCAAAAAGAAAATATTTAAAAATAAACAATTATTTTTTCTTTTAATCATTTATACCATAAGTCATATCTTCTTTTATAATAATAATTTTTATATTAACTTTTTTAAGCCATTTTTTTGGCTAATTTTTCTAATAATTTTTTATCACCAAGATTTAAAACTAATAAATAAAAAAGAAATTAATATTGCTTTTTCTATATCTATTATCTTTTTTATCCTTTATTTAATCAGTGGTTTTATTTTTGGCTTTAATAAAAATCTTTCTAATTATTCAATGATTAATATTATTATAAATGTCTGGAAATTTATCTTACCAATATGTGGGATTGAAATAATGCGTTATAAACTTCTTAAAAGCAACAAAAATTATTTTGGCTTTAAAGTTTTAATTACCATTATTATTATCTTAAGTGAAATTAATTTTAAAGCTCTTTTTCTTTCTAATAATATTATTTTTTTTCAATATTTTGTTTCGATAATTATTCCTATTATTGCTCAAAATATTCTATTTACCTATCTATCTTTAAATTCCCACTATGACACTACAATAATAATTAAAATATTTAATGAAATACCTAAAATTATTTTACCAATTATTCCTTATAGTAATTGGTTTATTGAAGGTTCTTTTGCTATCATTAAAGTTTTAATAATTTACTATATTTTTAAATATTTACCTCAATTCGCCTAAAGTGTTGCTGTATGTTTAAAAATTATGTTCGGAATACCATTTTTCATAATCTTCCAAATCT
>CANQSO010000130.1 GCA_947626535.1 uncultured Bacilli bacterium
CTTTCATTTAAATATTTAAAGGCTTGTTTTTTACTTCCTGTTGTCTTAGTTATAATTTTTAAATAATTAGCTACTTCTTCTAATTCTTTAATATGAGTCCGCTCATACATTCTATAAAAAGCTTGCTCTAAAGATAAACCATTAATAATATCCGTTTCTAATAAAGATAATTCATCAACCATTGGTCCAGATACTTCTAATTTAATATTATTAATTATTTCTAAAATATTATCATTATGAACTATTTCATTAGCAAACATATTAATTATTTTTGTAACATTATTTTTTAATTCATTATTTCTTAAACTATTAAATAAAAGTAAAAAAATATTAGGTATAGTAAAAACTAAAATAAAGAAAAAAAGATAATGAAAAATAGTAATATTTAAACCTCTAAAAATATCTACTAAAATTAAAAAAATGATAAAATAAATAGCTAATATAAATTTTAAAGTTAAAAAGTCAGCAGTATTTAATTTTGAATTATTACTAAAAATCGAATATTTGTTAAAATTATTACTCCATTTTTTAAATAAATTTATTTTACTTAAATTATTACTTATTCTTCTTAATAATGAAAGAGTATCACTTGCAAGCGAATCACTTATCGAAACATCATTTACATTGTTATTATTTAAGGCAAAATAAGAAAATTTTTTTTCAAATTTAGCTACTCTTCTTTGCCTAATCAAAAAGATAATAACAACAGTAAGTAAAATCATCATTATTGATTGAGTTATTATTAAGGCTTGCATGATATACCTCCTTTCATTTTATTATTTCATTAATATCTATTCCCGCATTTTTTAATCTATTTAAGACTTTAAAGTTTTTATCTTTACTCATAATATATTCCCCAATTACTTCTTTACTTTCAGTCATACCATTTTGTCTAAAAGCAAATATTTCATTAGGAATTATTTCCCCATTATTATCTAATTTTAATTCACAAATTGATGTTACTTTTCTTTTCCCATCACTAAGTCTTTCAATATTAACAACAATATCAATAGCGCTTAAAATATATTCTCTTATAACATTTAAAGGAATATTTAAACCATTCATTAATACTAAAGTTTCTAATCTTTTAATAGCATCTTTTACGCCTAAAGCATGAATGACACTCATAGCACCATCATTTCCAGAATTCATAACTTGTAATAATTGAAAAGCTTCATCGCCAATAATTTCTCCTACTATTAATCTATCAGGTCTCATTCTAACCGCACTTTTAATTAAATCTTTTAAACTAATATTATAATTAGTAGATTTACTTTCTAAACTAATAACATGCTTTTTAGCTATCTTTAATTCAGCAATATCTTCAACAGTTATAATTCGTTCTTCATCATCTATTAAATTACATAATGCCCCAAGTAGCGTTGTTCCACCAGAAGAAGAACTACCAGATATTAAAATATTACATTTAGCTTTAACACAAGCTGCTAAAAAGTTAGCCATATAAGTTGTTAAACTTCCCATTCTAATAAAATCTTCAATATTAGAAGCTTCTTTTTTAAATTTATGAATTGTAAGCATTGGTCCATTAACAGCTAAAGGCGGTAAAATACCATAAATTCTTGAACCATCTTTTAATCTAGCATCAATAATTGGATTAGAAAGATCAATAACACTTCCAGAATCACTTAACATTTTATTAATTGACCTAATAATATGGTCATTATTAATAAAAGACACTGAATCATCTTTCATTATTTTCCCATCAATTTCAATATATATTTCTTTAGGATTATTAACCATTATTTCTGTAATGTTTTTATCTTGAAGTAATTCAGTTAAAGGTCCATAACCATTAAGTTCATTTTCAATTAAATGTCTTAAGTGATTACGTTCTTCATTAGTTAAATCATATCCTTCTGTAGCACTTTCTATTTCCACATCAATAAAATCAGTAGCGGGTTCATCAGTTAAAACTTCTCTTTCCGTTAAATTACCCATAATTTTTAATCTTAATTGTTCAAGTAATTCTTTATCAGCAAAGATTTCATAATCACTTACTTCACTTAAATCTGCACTTTTTCTTTTAATATTAAATGCTTCAACTAAACTTTTACTCATGACTCTTCACCTTCTTTAACAAAATCAGTAGCAACTTTCGTTAAAACTGCAAAATCTTTATTAAAAATACTTGAAGCTTTAGGATGTAGAGTAATTATTTGGCCATTCATAATATATTGATCAATATTTTTAACATAAAATTCACTACTAATAAAATAATTAATTTCACTTTTTAAAATACTAGTTATATCATAAAGAGAAAAATATTTTTTCATTGGATCTCTAGAATCATTTAATAATATTTTATAATTAGTTTTATTTAAATCTTTAAAAATAGCCATTAAACTTTTCATATTTTTAACATCAAATGGATCATTATTCATTACAAATAAAATAGAATCAGTTTTATCAAGTAAAACTAAATTAGTTTCATTTAAAACATGATGAGTATCTATTAGCACAACATCGTAATAGTAAACGGCTTTATCAAGCATTATTTCAATATATTTAGACGCTATTTTATTAGCTTGTCTTGGATCTTTTGGGCAAGCTAAAAAATCAATATGCTCATCATATTTAGTTACATAATCTAAAAAACTATGATAACGATTATTCATATAATCCATTGCAAAATTATAAATGGTTTTTTCATAAGGTTTATTTAGAGATAAAGCAATCTGTCCCCCCGATAAATCAAGGTCAACAATTAAAACGCGTTTTCCCATAACTTCAAAAACACCTGCTAAGTTTAAAGTTGTAATTGTTTTACCAACTCCACCTTTAGAAGAAAAAATACATAAACTTTTGCCAATTTTCTTTTCCATTATTTGTGACCTTTCTATTCTTTATCTTCCACTCAATTATATCAAAAACATCTATCTAATACAACAAAAAAAGAATTCCTTGAGTTTTAAGAATTCTATTGTTGAAA
>CANQSO010000131.1 GCA_947626535.1 uncultured Bacilli bacterium
AATATTTTAATGTAAAAATTGATTTTTTTTTGTATAATAATAAAGAGGTGTTGACATGAAAGAAAGTGTTATTAAAAGATTAGAAAATATACATGAAGCTAAAACTTTGATTGAAATAAATGATTTATTAGGTTTAAAAAGTGCAGAAGAATTAAAGGATTTACAAATTTGTTTAGAAGAATTAATAAATGAATATATCGTTTTTAAAACTAAAAAAGATAAATATATATTATTAAAGAATTGTCCTAATTTAAAGATTGGGAGATATTCAGCTAATAAAAAAGGTTTTGGTTTTGTTATTTTAGATAAAGAAGAAGATTTATATATTAATGATAAAGATAGTAATGGGGCTATTCATGATGACATTGTTTTAGCAGAAATTATAAAACAAGGGCTTAAAAGAGAAGGAAGGATTCTTAGGGTTTTAAAAAGAGAATCTAAAAATCTTGTGGGAGAAGTTGTTAAAAGTGGTAATGGGTTAAGTGTAATATTAGATGATGATAAACTTAAACTTAATTTAGTAATAGATGAAGAATCTTTAAAACCTTGTGTTGTTGGGTCTAAAGTTGTTATTGAATTAGTTAAAGAATTAGGAAAGAATAAGTTTTTAGGAAAAGTTAAAAAAGTAATTGGTCATAAAGATGATCCTGGTATTGATATTTTATCTATTGCGTATAAGTATAATATTGAAAATGAATTTAGTAGTGAAGTAGAAGAAGAATTAAAAAGTATTCCAAGTGAAGTAAGTGAAAGTGATTTAGTTGGAAGAACTGATTTAACTAAAGAATTAATTTTTACTATAGATGGAGATCATACTAAAGATATTGATGATGCAATTAGTTTAAAGATGGTTGATGATTTATATGAATTAGGAGTTCATATTGCTGATGTATCAAACTATGTTAAAGAAAATACTGCTTTAGGAGATGCTGCTTATGAAAGAGCAACTTCTAATTATTTAGCTGATACAGTTATTCCGATGCTTCCACATCAAATATCTAATGGGATATGTTCTTTAAATGAAGGTGTTATAAGACTTACAATGTCTTGTGTAATGAAAATTGATAAGTTAGGAAAGATTATTAGTTATGATATTTTTCCAAGTTATATTAAAAGTGCTAAGAAAATGACTTATTCTAAAGTGAATGATATTTTAATGAGAGATAAATATGATGAAGAATATGCCCCTTTTGTTGATACTTTAAAAAAGATGAATGAACTAGCCCATATCTTACGTAAAGAAAAGATTGGCAGAGGTTATATTGATTTTGAATTAGATGAAGCGGAAGTTGTTGTTGATGATAAAGGAGTACCAATTGATATTGTTAAAGTTATAAGAGAAGATGGCGAAAAATTAATTGAAGACTTTATGATTGCCGCGAATGAAACTGTGGCCACTCATATAAGTAATATGGATTTACCATTTATATATCGGGTTCATGGAGAACCTAATAGTGAAAAGATTGATGATTTTATTAATATGGTTAAATTACTAGGATATCACTTAAAAACGCGAATTGTAGATATGAGCCCTAAAACCATGCAAAAAATATTATTAGAATTAAAAGATAAACCTGAATTTGAACTTTTATCATCATTGTTACTTAGAAGTATGAAAAAAGCTGTATATCAAAAAGAAAATATTGGCCATTTTGGTTTAGCTAGTAAAAATTATACCCATTTTACCAGTCCAATTAGAAGATTTCCTGATTTGACTGTTCATCGTTTATTAAAAAAATATTTAATTGAAAAAGATTTTTCAATGAGTACTATTAATTATTTAGAAAGTAATTTAGTTACTATTGCCGAACATTCTAGCGAAAAAGAAGTAAATGCTCAAAATGCTGAGCGAGATGTAATGGATATGAAGATGGCTGAATATATGGAAGCTCACATAGGTGAAGAATTTGATGGTATAATAAGTGGAGTAACTAATTTTGGATTCTTTGTTGAATTACCTAATTTAATTGAAGGTTTAGTTCATATTAGCAGTTTAAAAGGGGATTATTATAATTATGTATCAGAATTATTATCACTTGTAGGTAAAAGTACCAAGAAAACTTATCGCTTAGGCGATAAAGTTCATGTTAAATGTGTAAGTAGTTCTAAAGCTACAGCTTTAATAGATTTTGAATTAGTAGAGGAACGTGATTAAATGGAAGTAAAAAATAAAAAAGCTTATTTTGATTATATAATCTTAAAAGAAATAGAAGCAGGCATTTCTCTAGTTGGCAGTGAAATTAAAAGTGTTAGAAATGGTTCTATAGATTTAAAAGATAGTTATGTTGTTTTTAAAGATAATGAAGCATATGCTTTAAATATTTATATTGCTAAATATGAAGAAGCCAATATTTTCAATCATGATGAGCGAAGAAGTAGAAAATTATTATTACATAAAAAAGAAATTAAAAAATTAAAAGAAATGAAAGAAATGGAAGGAATTAGTATTATACCTTTAAAAGGTTATTTTAAAAATGGTCATTTAAAATTATTAATTGGAGTATGTAAGGGTAAGAAACTTTTTGACAAAAGAGAAAGTATTAAAAAAAGAGATTTAGAAAAAGAAAAAAATATATACTAAATAAACTTTTTTAAAAGAAAAATATAATATAATTCTAGATAAGAATAGGAATTGGTAAAGATGAAAGTAAGATATAAGTTATCACTAATACTAATAGGTTTAATGTTAGTAGGCTGTTTATATATAACCCAATCATATGCCTTATGGATAGTAACAAGTGAACAAACAGAAAATAATGAAATGGAAGTAGGATGCTTTAGTATAGAATATACTGAAGAAAGTGAAAGTATCAATTTAAATAATACGTATCCAGTAAGTGATAGTATAGGCTTAAATGGAACACCATATACATTTAAAATAA
>CANQSO010000132.1 GCA_947626535.1 uncultured Bacilli bacterium
TTCGCTAGCTCAGTCGGTAGAGCATTTGACTTTTAATCAAAGGGTCTCGGGTTCGAATCCCGAGCGAGCCACCATTTATGTTTATTAAGCCCCGTATTTACGGGGCTTTTTTAAAAATTACTCTTAAAATTACTCCCACTTTATTTTTAGATGTATTTATCAGTACTTTGAGCAATCTCCTTTCTAACTTTATTTGATAAGTGTCTATAAACATCTATAGTAGTGCTAATTTTTTTATGTCCCATTCTTTTACTAAATAAATATGCTTCTTTTCCATCCGACATCATTGTAGCAGCATAAGTATGTCTTAGATCGTACATTCTTATTTTTGGGACATTTGCTTTTTCACAGTAGTAATTAAATGCTTTTCTTAATGCACAATCACTAAAAGGTTTTCCAGTAGAATGATTTAAAAAAATTAGTGTATCATCTTTAATATCATATTTCATATTGCAAATCAAAAAGTTTTTAAAATTATCTATTTCATTAATTAATTTTTGACTAATATCAATAACTCTTTCAGATTCATAAGTTTTGGTGTTTGATAGGAAATCATTAGATTTTCTATCATAGTTTATAGAATGTAAAATACTTATAGTTCCATTATTTTCATTTACAACATTAAAAGCCATCGCTCTAGTTTCGCCAATTCTATCACCAAGTGAAAAACCTAATAATGTTAATAGTTTAGTTCTTCTAGCTATGTATGCTTTATAAATATTTTCTGAATTAACATCTTCTTCAATAGTATCTAAAAATTTTTTTAATTCTGATGGAATCCAATATTTCATTTCAGGTTTATTAACTTTATATTTTGCCAGCTTGCTTATTGGATTGTCAATAAGAATGTTTTCTTCAACACACCAAGAAAAGAAAGTTTTTATTTCTTTTATAATATGATTTTTTTGTTTATCAGTTGTATCTAATTCATTAATAAACATTGAAATATAATTCTGAGTAATTTTACTAATTGTTTTACCAATTTTTCCTTTGAGATGTTTATTATAAATTTTTTCTTTCTTTATAACCGTATTATAAGCCTGTTTTTTAACAAATTTACAGTTAAAGATATATTTATCCCATAATGTGTCAAAATCTTCTTTATGGATAGTTTCTAGGGCTTTCTGTTGTTTAATTAAAACATTATCTCTAATCTTTAATGCTTCATCAATTGTAATTATTTTTTTATTTTCAATTCTACTTATACTTGTTTTGATTGGTTTACTCATCATAATAACTGTTAATTTTAATGATATTATAACCAACGATTTAAAAAATAAATTAGTCTAAAAAAAACTTAAAAACAAAATATTTAAAAATTATAATAACTAATATTTAAAGATTATTTTCACTAAATTTTAATTTCCTTTTGGAAACAGGAACCCAATAGTATGAATTTAATGGCTTGAGCCAGTTAGCATTTAAGCCAACTGGCAAATGTAAGCCTATCATACCATTGCCTATTTCCAAAAGTTTGCTCAAAATTTAGATGAAAATAAATATTAAACAATTTTCAAAATTATTTTATTATCTTAACTAATTTAATTTTTTCAAAATTGCAAAAAATTGATGAAAATAAATTAAAAATTAACAAATAACATAATTTTTATTTTTTTTATGTCTATAAATATTTTGATATCTTGTTTTTTCATAAATTTTTAAGTCCATACATATCATCATTCCTTTCCAACTTGCAAAGGAACTTTTACTATGATAAAATTAATACATAGAAAAATTCCTTATTTGCGTATGTGAGTTTTTCTTATACCCTTACTTGTTGGTAGCAAGTAGGGGATTTTTTACTTATTTTGTTATATTTTACGAATTTTCACTTATTTTTTATATTTTTACTTATTTTTGCATATACTAATTTGACAAATATTATTTTTAGTGATAATATTTTAGTCAAGTGAGTGAGTAGTTTGCTCACTAAACTGTGTTCTTATCGAACGTATCGGCTTTTAGCCGAATGACTGTGGTCTTATCGACCGTATGGCTATTACAATTGTAATAGCTATTTTTGTGTCAAAAATTTTATTATTTCATTATCTATCATTTCTAATATATTTCTATCACAAGAGCATTTAATAGAATCCTTAAAAATTTTCTTTTTACTTATTGTAGTTATTTGAGTAATCAAAGCATAAGTCTCTTTTTCATTACCAAGTGATTTTAATAAATTGCCTAAATATAAACGTTTATATCCTTTTTTAGAAGTTATTGGCAAAACAGTTATATTATCTACACTATTATTGTCATCACTATTTAAAACGATAGCATAATGTACATTAGAAAGTTCAGAACCAATATTAACACCAAAATCTACCTTGATTATTTCTCCTCTTTTAAAATTTGGTTTATTAGATGTTTTGTTATATGCTTCGTTTTTAAAAATAGAACTTTCTTTTTCCAACCAATTTCCTAAATATGAAAATTTAATATGTTTGGAATTATGTGCTTCAACATAGTTTGTACAACTATTTTCAATTTTTTCAATTTGACTTTTTTCTTTTGTTTCATTCATTTTTCATCACTTCCTTTCAATAATTCTTTAATATAATCATCTGCTTCATCTTCATAATCTTGAATGAAAAAAGCAAATAAATCACACAATATGTGTTTCTTAAAATTAATTATATTATAATTTTGATAATGCTAAAATAAAATTGTAGGAAATGAATTAAATAAAATATTTCTTGATTTTAATAAATCTATTTGCTCTTTTACTGTTTTAAATTCTTTCATGATAACAAAAAAGTCTTCGGTCCACACGGGATACCGAAGATCACTTACAAATTAATAATATAACAAATTGTTGTAAGTGTCAATACCCATTTTTGATGGACTAATCATGACTTTTAATTTTTCTCC
>CANQSO010000133.1 GCA_947626535.1 uncultured Bacilli bacterium
TACCGTCTTAAATAGACTCCTTTGGTATCATTCTTTTTATTTTAGAAGGGAAGATTTTTATGTTAGATAAGAAATATAATCATCATGAATGTGAAGTTCATTACGAAAATTGGTTAAAAAATGGTTATTTTGAATGTGGTAAAAATAAAGGTAAACCTTTTACAATTGTTATTCCTCCACCTAATGTTACAGGAATTCTTCATCTAGGTCATGCTCTTGATACAGCACTTCAAGATGTCATTATTAGATTTAAGAGAATGCAAGGTTTTGACGCATTATGGTTACCTGGTATGGACCATGCAGCTATTGCGACAGAAATAAAAGTTGTTGAAAAATTAAAAGAACAAGGAATAAATAAACATGATTTAGGAAGAGAAAAATTTTTAGAACAAGCTTTTTTGTGGAAAGATGAATATGCTTTAAATATAAGAGAACAATGGGCTAAATTAGGACTTAGTCTTGATTATCGCCATGAAAGATTTACTTTAGATGAAAATTTAAGTAAAGCTGTTAAAATGGTTTTTGTAAAACTTTACGAGGAAGGTCTTATCTATCAAGGCGAAAGAATTATTAATTGGGATCCTTTACAACAAACTGCTTTATCTACTGAAGAAGTAATTTATAAAGATGTAGAAAGTTATTTTTATCATATTAAATATCCCATAGTTGGTAGTGACAAGTATTTAGATGTTGCCACAACAAGACCAGAAACAATGTTTGGCGATACAGCAGTTGCTGTTAATCCTAAAGATAAAAGATATCAAGAACTAATAGGAAAAAAAGTAATCTTGCCGATTGTTAATAAAGAAATTCCGATTATTGGTGATGTTCATGCCGATCCAGAAAAAGGAACTGGTTGTGTTAAAATAACACCTGCTCATGATCCAAATGACTTTGAAGTTGGTCTAAGACATGATTTAGAAAAAATAATTGTTATTAATAAAGATGGAACAATGAATGAAAATGCTTTACAATATCAAAATATGGATCGTTTTGCTTGTCGAGAAAAACTAGTTAAAGATTTAGAAAAAATGGGTTATTTATTAAAAAAAGAACCTCTTGTTCATAGTGTAGGGCATTCTGAACGTAGTGGGGTAATGATTGAGCCTTATTTATCTAAACAATGGTTTGTTAAAATGCGTCCTTTAGCGGATAAAGTTTTAGAAAATCAAAAAAATAAAGATACAAAAGTTAATTTTGTTCCTAAACGTTTTGAAAAAATTATGAATCATTGGATGGAAATCACTTATGATTGGTGTATATCAAGACAATTATGGTGGGGACATCGTTTACCAGTTTGGTATAAAGGTGATGAAGTCTATGTTGGTATGGAAGAGCCTAAAGAAGATGGTTGGGTTCAAGATGAAGACGTATTAGATACTTGGTTTTCTAGTGCTCTATGGCCTTTTGCCACTTTAGGATGGCCTGATATATCAGATCTTTATCAAAAATATTTTCCAACTGATGTTTTAGTAACCGGTTATGATATTATTCCTTTCTGGGTTAATCGTATGACTTTTCAAAGCTTACATTTTACTAATCAAAGACCATTTAAATACTGTTTGATTCATGGCTTAATAAGAGATAAACAAGGAAGAAAATTTAGTAAGAGTCTAGGTAATGGTGTTGATCCAATGGATGTAATTGACAAATATGGGGCAGATGCTTTAAGATGGTATCTTACAACTTCAACAACATTAGGTACTGATATTCGTTATGATGAAGAAAAAGTTGCCTCTACTTGGAACTTTATTAATAAAATTTGGAATGCTAGTCGTTTTGTTATTATGAATTTAGATAATGAAGCAGTTAATAGTGATTTAACAGTTGCTGATAAATGGATTTTAACTCGTTATGAAGAAACAGTTAAAAATGTTACCAAATTTATGGAACGTTTTGAATTTCAAAATGTTGGTTCAATTTTATACCAATTTATTTGGGATGATTTCTGTGACTCATATATTGAAATGGCTAAATTTTCATTAGATAAAAAAGCTACTTTAAATACTTTACAAGAAGTTTTAAATGATATTTTAAAAATGCTTCATCCTTTCATGCCTTATGTAACCGAAACAATTTATCAAGAATTAAATCATACTAAAGATAGTATTATGGTAAGTGATTATCCTGTATATGAAAAAAGGAAAATAGATAATGATTCATTAGAAGAAGTTAATAATCTTTTAGAGTTTGTTTCTAAAATTAGAACATTCAAACAAGAAAATCAAATTCCTAAAGATTATCAAATAAATATTAACGCAAAAGAAAAAGATTTAATTGTTAAAATGTTAAAGTGTCAAGATAATTTAGTTGAAGATAGTCTTAAAGGTAAAATTATTACTGTTAAAGATTTAAAAGCAATAATTTGTTATGAAAAACATGAAAGTACTAAAGATTTAGAGCGAAAAGAAAAAGAACGTGAACAATTAATTGCTAGTATTAAAAAAAGAGAAGCTTTATTAAGCAATCAAAACTTTTTAAATAAAGCACCAAAAGAATTAGTAGATAATGAAAAAAGTAAATTAGAAGAAGAAAAAAGAAGATTAGAAACTTACTAATATAAAATTTGTCAAGAATAGTGTAAATCTATTCTTTTTATATTGGTGTCTTTGAAAGAAAATAGATATACTATATATTATAGAAAAGGTTGATATATACATGAAAGAAAAAAAGAATAATAAGAAATTTATTTTAATAACATTAGGAATAATTGGAACAATTCTTTTAGTTGCCGGAATAACTTATGCTTATTGGATATTAACAAGACAACAAACTGGAGGTGCGACCGTGTTAGGTCAAATAGTTTAGTAGGTGGAAATCCTACCTAGAAAGGTGATACCCACATCACTAGT
>CANQSO010000134.1 GCA_947626535.1 uncultured Bacilli bacterium
TACTTAAAACACATCCTATCTTAAGCATAATTTTATCATAAATTTATAATTTTACCCCGGAAAAAAATTTACACCCTCATACCAACTATTATCTTGCATTTTTTGATTATTTTTGCTATGATGTATACAGATGAAGGAAACTTCATATAATAAAAAAGGATATACTTAACTTTTGCATTAGTTAAGTACACTCCCAAAGTTTGGTTTGTGTACCTTTAACACAAATGAGTGTTGTTGGTACTTTTTTTATTAATTAAATACTAATTTTAATATTATCACTAATAAAGTGATTATTATAAAATGCATGATTCTTTCTCGTTTTGTCAAAATTATATTACTTATTTTTAGAATAAATACATCCACAATAATTTTGACGATATAAATGATATTTTTTAGAATATTCAATACTTTTTAAATAACCATTTTCTTTTTTAAAATCACTAAATAAAAACTTAACATTATATTCTTTACTTAAATTATTACCTATTTCATTAATCCAATTACTTACTTTATAAGGACTAACAGTTAAACTAGTTCCAAAATAAGTAAAACCTAATTTTTCGGCTTTTTTGGCTGTATATAAAAGTCTTAAATGATAACATTTATAACAACGTCTTCCTCTTTCTTTTTCTTCTTCTAAACCTTTAGCAATTTTTTTAAAAGATTTCCCATCATAATCACAATCTAAAAATTTAATATTAAATTCTTTTAAAAGTCTTTTTTGTTCTTCTTTTCTTTTTAGATATTCTTCTTCTGGTTCAATATTAGGATTATAGTATAATACCGTTATATCAAAATAATCTTTTAAAGCCATTAAAACAGTTGTTGAACAAGGTGCACAGCATGTATGTAAAAGAAGTGTTTCTTTTTTTTCTAAATTTGCTATAATACTCAACATTTCTTTATGATAATTCATTTTGATCACCCATTTAAAATAAACTAAACGATATTTTATCACTAGAAGAATCTAAATACAAGGTTCCTTTTTTTCCTTCTAAAGTAGCATAAATATCAATATAATTATTTAATTTATCTAAATGAATCGTATTAGTATAAACATGATTACCATCATTCATTTGTAAAAAGAATCTTGCCTCATCTATTACTACGTCACCATTTTTCCATGGATCATAAATTATTTCACTTATTAATGATATAACATCTTTATCTAATTTATTAAAACCATTAATTAATTTTTCATATAATTCATCAGGTACATAATTAGTAAGAATTGGAACTCCTTGTAAATTATTAGTTTCAACTTCTTTTTTATTGCTTAAAATTAAACGATTTTTATCACGATTAAAAAATAAAGGTCTTGCTTCATCAATTATAAATGTTATTTCGCCAAATAAATTTCTCTTAATTTTAACATTATTTATATATTGATTTTTTAATAATGATTCTTTTATTTTATGATTATTAACACAAAAAAGACATGGATAATTATTATATAATGAGCTATTTATTACTTCTTCATCTGAGACATAACTATTTCCTTTAACCACTATATGATTGGTGGGAATTACTTTAATTATTAAATAAATTAAGCTCATTATAATAAAAACTATTAATATTTTAAATAAACTCTTCCATTTAATCTTTCGTTTAATTTTCTTCTTTTTATATTTATTTTTCATATTTTCACCAATCTATTTTTATTTTATCAAAAAAAATAATATTTGAACATCTATCTATATAAAAAATGACTAAACTTAACATGTTTAGACATTATATTATTTTATTTAGTTTTTGCTAATATTAATTCATTATTTATTTTAATCATGCATACTTTCCTATTTTTTTCTTTCTAAAGATAATTGTTCATCATCATTAAAAAATTCATTTATATTATTTATTATTTTTTGACAAGTTTTAGTTTGAGAAAAAAATGCTCCAGTAGTTATG
Organism: uncultured Bacilli bacterium; assembly: GCA_947626535.1. GTDB lineage: Bacteria > Bacillota_I > Bacilli_A > RF39 > UBA660 > Ventrenecus. The sequence continues at coordinate 1,909 of CANQSO010000134.1, forward strand.
GTTCCCGTAAGAATTAAAGTAATAATAATTTTTCTTTTTAATTTAGTATTTACTATTACTTTATTTAAGTTTTCTTTTTTCTCTTCTAGCATTATTTTAGATTGCCACAAAGTTAAATATTCATTTTCATCTATTTTACTTTTATATTTTTTTAAAAAAGTAAATAGTTCTCTTAAAAGATAAACTTTATGTTCAGGAATACAATCAATATAAGTATGAAGCATTTGGGCTAAGTCATAAGCATCATAAAAATCATCTAAAATAATAACATCATTTTGCCTAATAAGATCGCCTTTACTTAGTAATTCTTCTAATTCTTTTTTTAATTTTTTAAATAGTTTTATTTTAACTTGATCTGTTTCATAATTATCTTTTTTAATATCAATATCTTCTTGTAAATATTGTTTACATATTTTATAAAAATTTAAGCAAAATTCATATTGTTCTTTTTTCAAAAAGTATCACTCCTCTATTAATTTTTTAATTTCCGTATAAATAATATGTGCACTATTAAAGGTGGACTCTTCATGCATTATAGCTTTCATACGGGCTCTTTTCCTAGGGTCTTCTAATAAATTATCAATTTCTTCTTCTAATTTTTTGGATGTTATATCTTTTTCTTCTAATAATATAATACATTCTTTATTGGCTAATTCTTTGGCATTATAAAATTGATGATTATTAGCAACATTAGGACTAGGAATAATTATCGAAGGTATTTCTAAAGCAAGAATTTCTGATAAACTTCCTGCTCCTGCTCTTGAGACCACTATATCAGATATTTTAAGTAAACCGGGTAATTCCTCTAAGTATGGTAAAACTTTAACATTTTTAGGAAAATTAGTATTTTTAGTAAATTCTTCATAATGCATTTT
>CANQSO010000135.1 GCA_947626535.1 uncultured Bacilli bacterium
ACAAACGAGACAATAAATAATAATAATTTAACAAAACAAGATAACTTAACAGAAGAACAAACATATAAGAAAAGTGTTGATGTAAATACTAAATGGTATATACATGTTAAAGACCAAGTAGGAAATGTAAGTAGTAGAAATATTACAGTTGAAAAAGTAGATAAAGATGCCCCAACAATCGAAGTAGTAAATGACAAAACAGGTTGGACAAAAGATAATGTAACAGTCAAAATAAATATAAGTAATATAACAAGTGGAAGTGCCTTTGATTATTGTGAAGAAAGTACCAATGATAGTGAATATACAAAAATGAGTGAAACACTAAGCAATAATTCAATATCAAAGACATATACAGGAAATCATAATGAAACAAGATATTATAGGTGTTATGATAAAGCAAAGAATAGAAGTTTAACAAAAAGTACAACCTTAAAAATAGATCAAGAATTGCCAACTATAACAGGAGTAAAAAAGAGTAGTAGTGCATGGACTAATGGAAAGGTATCATTAACAATCGAAGGAGCAGGAGATACAGGTGGAAGTAGTCTACATAGTACATCAGCCTATAGTTTTAATAATGGAGTAGATTGGCAAGCAAGCCCAACAAAAGAATATTCAGCAAATGAAAGTAATATCACAATAAAGGTAAGAGATAATGCTGGAAACATTTATGAATATCCAACCAAACAAGAAATAGCAAATATAGAAAAAGAACCTCCAAGCATTACAGGAGTAAAGAAAAGCAGTAGTGCATGGACCAATGGAAAGGTATCATTAACAATCGAAGGAGCAAAAGATACTGGTGGAAGTGGACTACATGCTACATCAGCCTATAGTTTTAATAATGGAACAGATTGGCAAGCAAGCCCAACAAAAGAATATTCAGCAAATGAAAGTAATATAACAATAAAAGTAAGAGATAATGCCGGGAATATCTATACATATCCAACCAAACAAGAAATAGCAAACATTGAAAAAGAACCTCCAAGTATAACAGGAGTAAAGAAAAGTACAAGTTCCTGGACCAATGGAAAAGTATCATTAACAATTGAAGGAGCAAGTGATAGTGGAGGAAGTGGCTTACATAATGACTCTCCATATAGTTTTAATAATGGAGTAGATTGGCAATCAAGCCCAACAAAAGAATATTCGGCAAATGAAAGTAACATCATAATCAAAGTAAGAGATAATGCCGGGAATATCTATACATATCCAACAAAACAAGAAATAACCAATATTGAAAAAGAGCCTCCAAGCATTACAGGCGTAAGTAAAAGTAATAGTAGTTGGACCAACGGAAAAGTAACATTAACAATCGAAGGAGCAAAAGACACCGGAGGAAGTGGCTTACATAGTACAGCCGCCTATAGTTTTAATAATGGAACCGATTGGCAAGCAAGTGCCACAAAAGAATATTCAGCCAATGAAAGTAATATTACAATCAAAGTAAGAGATAATGCTGGAAACATTTATACCTATCCAACTAAACAAGAAATAACCAATATCGAAAAAGAATTACCAAGTATAACAGGAGTAAGTAAAAGTAATAGTAGTTGGACAAAAGATAATGTAACTCTAACAATAAATGGAGCAACAGATAGTGGAGGAAGTGGGTTACATAGTACAGCAGCTTATAGTTTTAATAATGGAACCGATTGGCAAGCAAGTAATAAAAAAGAATACCAAGCAAATGAAAGTAATATCATAATAAAAGTAAGAGATAATGCTGGAAATATATATACCTATCCAACAGCTCAAAGTATAACAAATATAGATAAAGAACCACCAAGTGTACCAACAGTAAATCTAAATGGATATACAAGTGGAAAAGAAACATATGATGATGTTAAAATAACTTTAACATCAACAGATAATCAAAGTGTATCATATTATGAATATTCTACAAATAAAAGTAGTACAACAAGAGTACCAAATAATCCATGGACCATAAGTGATGAACTAAATGCGACATATTATTTTAGAGCAGTAGACCATGTCGGAAATCCAAGTGGATGGACAGGTGCATATACAATAAATAAAAAAGTTTATCCATATGCAACTGATTACTTTAAAAATTTAGCTAAAACAGATACAACCAATTTAAAAACAGATGATACAAATGAAGCAAATATAAGATATGTAGGAGCAACAGTAAATAACTATATAGATATAGGGGATAAAGATAGTAATGGAAATCCAATCTTATGGCGAATAATAGGAGTTATGAATAACATAACCAATTTAGATAATGGAGGAAGGCAAGAAAGTTTAGTAAAAATAATAAGAGCAGACAGTATAGGAGACTATAGTTGGGATAGTAGTGCATCAGGAATAAATAATGGTTGGGGAGTAAACGAATGGAGCCAAGCAGATGTAATGAAACTATTAAATCCAAATACCGTATATAGTGGAACACCAGCCATAGGAGGAAGTTTGTATTGGAATAGAGGAAGTGGAAACTGTTACAATAATACAGGTGAAAGAAATACAACATGTAACTTTACAAGTAGTGGAATAAGTGAAGAAGCCAAGAACAAGATAGCAAAAGTAAAATGGAATACAGGGACATTTGCAACTTATGATAATACACAATGGACAGCAAAAGCCACATATGAAGCAGAAAGAGGAAGTCATAATGGAAAAGAACAATGTGCAAGTAAAGGAGGAATTTTATGTAATGATGAAGTGCCAAGAACAACAACATGGGGTGCGACCGTGTTAGGTCAAATAGTTTAGTAGGTGGAAATCCTACCTAGAAAGGTGATACCCACATCACTAGTAA
>CANQSO010000136.1 GCA_947626535.1 uncultured Bacilli bacterium
AATGTGAAGACCCATATTCAGATTTGCAATAATTTCACTGCCTGATAAAATGAAGATAATGCAAAGATTTGTCAAAAGAAGAAGTTAGAAAGCTAAAATAGAAAATATTTTAGGCTTTTTTAATTCATTGAAAATTGATATAATAAATGTACTGGGTGGTAAAAAATGAAACGTAGTGAAGTAACTATAAATGATTTGTCTCCAATGATGAGACAATATATGGAAATTAAAAATAATTATTTAGATGAATTATTGTTTTATCGTTTAGGTGATTTTTATGAACTATTTTTTGAAGATGGCGAGATTGCTAGTCGCGAATTAGAGCTTACTTTAACTGGTAAAAATGCTGGTTTAGAAGAACGAGTTCCCATGTGCGGAGTGCCTTTTCATTCTGTTAAACCTTATATTGAAAAATTAATTAATAAAGGCTATAAAGTTGCCATATGTGAACAATTAGAAGATCCTAAAAACGCTAAAGGAATGGTTAAAAGGGGTGTTACGCAAGTAATAAGTAAAGGAACAGTTGTTGATTTAGAATTATTAAATGAACATAATAATCATTACATTGCTAGTATCTTAGATTTTAATTATATCTATGCTTTATGTTATGCGGATATATCAACTGGTTCTATTTATGTAAGCGTCTTACCTCATCAAAAGGAAAAATTAATTAGTACCATTCTTAATTTAAATATTTTAGAAGTAGTCTTAGCAAATAATGATGATTTAGAATTAATATCTTTATTAAAAGGTAATTATAGTCTTGAAGTATCTATATCTAATGAATATTTAGAAAATGAATATGAAAATATTTATGAAGATTTAGAAGATGAACATCTTGTATTAGCGGTTAAACATTTATTATATTATTTAGTAGTTAAAGAATTAAAAAACTTAGAACATTTTAATAAAGTTGAAATAATTTATCCTGATGATTATTTAGTTATGGATATTCATACCGTTAGAAATTTAGAATTAGTTGAAACTTTAAGATTAAAAGAGCGAACTTATTCTTTATTATGGCTTTTAGATAAAACTAAAACTAGTATGGGATCAAGAAAATTGAAATATTGGCTAATGAATCCGTTAAAAAATAAAGATTTAATTAATGAAAGATATAATAAAATTGAAATATTAAATAGTGAATTTATTTTAAAAGATGAATTAAGAGATTGTTTATATAAAATTTATGATATTGAAAGATTATGTGGCAAGATATCTTGTGGGTCACTAAATGCAAGAGATTTATTACAATTAAAAATTAGTTTAGGAGTTTTACCAAAAATTAAAGAAATAATTAATAATTTAGGTTTTGACTTAACTATTAATACGCATGAAGAAATATATGAATTATTAGAAAAAGCAATATCACTAAATCCACCAGTAACAGTTAAAGAAGGTTACATGATTAAAGAAGGATATAATGAAGAATTAGATGAGTTAAAAAAGATTAGAAGTGGTGGTAAAGAGTTTATTGCTAATTTTGAAAATAAATTAAAAGAAGAAAGTGGTATTGCTAATTTAAAGGTTGGTTATAATAAAGTATTTGGTTATTTTATTGAAATAAGTAAAGGTCAAGTTAGTAAAATAAGTGATGATTTGCATTGGGAGAGACGTCAAACTCTTACTAATGCTGAAAGATTTATTTCACCGGAATTAAAAGAAAAAGAAGCCTTGATTTTAAATGCTGAAGAAAAGATTATTGATTTAGAATATAATTTATTTCTTGAAATTAAAGATTTTATTAGTAAAGATTTATTAAAGTTAAAAGATACGGCTAATATTATTGCCGAGATAGATGCGATTACTTCTTTAGCTGTATGTGCAGATGCTTATAATTTAGTAAGACCAAATTTAAATGATGAGCATATTATTGAGATTAAAGAGGGAAGACATCCAGTTATTGAACAAGTAAGTAATCATGAATATGTAAGTAATGATTGTATTATGGATCGAACTATAAATACTCTTTTAATTACCGGACCTAATATGAGTGGTAAATCAACTTATATGAGACAATTAGCAATTATCATTATTATGGCTCAGATGGGGTCTTTTGTACCAGCAAAAAAAGCTAATTTACCAATCATTGATAAAATATTTACAAGAATTGGGGCAAGTGATGATTTAGTAAGTGGTGAATCAACTTTTATGGTGGAAATGAAAGAAAGTAAAAATGCTATTTGTAATGCCACAAAAGATTCATTAATTTTATTTGATGAATTAGGAAGAGGTACGGCAACTTATGATGGTATGAGTCTTGCTAAAGCTATATTAGAATATGTTACTAAAAATATTGGTTGTAAAACTTTATTTTCAACTCATTATCATGAATTAACTAGTATTGAAAAAGAATATCAAAGTATTAAAAATGTTCATGTCAGTGCGCTTTTAGAAAATGATAACTTAACATTCTTACATAAAGTAAAACCAGGTTCTATTGAAAAAAGTTATGGTATTCAAGTTGCTAAATTAGCGGGTCTTCCAGATGAAATAATTAATAATGCTAGTAAAATATTATCTATTTATGAAACTAATTCTAAAACTAAAATAGAAAGTAATATTCAATTAAAAATGGATTTTCCTGAAGAAAGTAAACAAATTGATCCTGTAAAAGAAAAATTAAAAGAAATAGACCCCCTTAGAATGACTCCAATCGAGGCTATGAATACTTTATATGAATTAAAAGAATTAAATAAATAACGACTTTTTCGAAGTGATTGTTTCGACTTTTTCGGAGTCACAGCCCGACT
>CANQSO010000137.1 GCA_947626535.1 uncultured Bacilli bacterium
GAGCCGGTTGCTCTAACCAACTGAGCTAGAGGTCCATTGACTTAAACATTGTACCATACAATATTTTGAAAAACAAGTCCTTTTATTGCTATAAATATGCAAAAATTAGATACCCATTTCTAAAAAAATATATGTTTTTAAATTGATTTTAATCTAATAAAAATGTATAATTTATAAAGGTGGTTTGGAATGGAAGAATATTTTACTAAATTTGAATTTACTAATTTATTTTTTGCTTTATTATATAAGGAAGGAATAACTAAGGTAAATAAATCAGAAATTTTAAAAAAATTATATTATTACCATGATTTACCTGATTTTAAGTGTTTATTTTACGATATTGGCTTGTTATTTAACTTTGATAAAATAAATATTGATAAAGCTTTAGCTACTGAACAAAAAATTAAAAATATAACTGATGATGGGGTTTATTTAAATTTAGATTACCAAAATTATGATTATAAACATTTTTTATCTATAAAAAATAGTGAAAGTTTAATTGCCATGAATCGGATTATTAAAGAGTTTGCATTACGATTAAAAATTGAACAATTAAGTAAACATCCAATGAATATATATTATAAAGAAGCAAATGGTTTTTATAATATTTTTGAAGCTAAATATCAAAATCAAAATGTTTATTGGCAATTAATTACTAATGGAATTACAAAGGTGTGCAAAGAACATAATTTTCAATTTTTTTATGCTGAAAATCCTTTAGTGAATAGTAAAGATCCATTAATTGATATAGCTGGTTATAAAATTGAAGTATCTAATGCTAGTTATACTATTTTAAAGGGAATGAGTGATGATAAATTAGGCCGTATGCAAGTTTTTACGAAAATTAATAATGAAGAAAAATTGCAAAAAATAAATGAATATGCAAGTGATGAAGAAATCCTTTTACATGCTGATAAAGAAGGAATTAGAAGATTACATTTATAAAGCATATTTTTAAAAATTAGACATATATTAAAATAGTTCAACTTGATTTTTTTGCTGTTTATGATACAATGGTATAGTCCGAGGTGAAAATAATAAATGAATACCAATAAGGAAAATGAATTTGAAAATATAATAAATGATATAATTAGTAATAATAATTTTAGTGATTTACAAAATGAACTTCATCATGGAATAAGTAGATATCATCATTGTTTAAGAGTTGCTAAAGGTACTTATTATATTACTAAAAAATTAAATATGGATTATGAAAGAGCAACAAGAGCAGCTCTTTTACATGATTTTTTTAAAGATACTGATACAATAAATTATACAACTAAAGAAACATTTAAAGTTCATCCTGATATAGCTTTAGAAAATGCTAAAAAATATTTTGATTTAGATTATAAGCAAGAAAATATTATTGCTTCTCATATGTTTCCAGTATGTAAAACAATGCCTAAATATAAAGAATCATGGATTACTTCTTTTGTTGATAAAGGAGTAGCTTTATATGAAATGTATCGTTTTAAAGCAAGTTTAGTAATGGGAATATGGATTATATTTATTTTTAATATAATTTCCATTCAAAGATAATTGGCTAAATACCAATTTTTTTTAATTTATGATATACTTGATGTAGAAAGTGTGGTAAGTTTATGAAAAAAAAATTAATTATTATAGTAGGAGTTTTAATTTTAGTAGTGGGAAGTATATTTATAGTAAAAAATGTTTTCTTTAAAAATAGTTTAAAAGAAACTAAAGATGTTTATGTAGTTCCTACTATGCAAGATGAAATAGCAAAAGATGCTAGTTGGTGTGCAACTTTTGAGCTTGTTTGGAATGATATGAAAAATGAAGTTGTTAAAAAAGATATTGAATTTAATCCAGAAGAAGAATTTGCTAAAAATTTAAATAAAGAAGAATTTACTGAAGATATGTTATCAGATGAATATTATTATAAAGTTTATGGTTTAAAAACTCTTGATTTAAAAAAACAAATTGAAAAAGGTATTAAAGATAAATTTAATCAAACTAGTGATATTTTAGATAATTTTGATTGGAGTGAAGATTCTTTAAATGAGCCAAATGATTCATCAATTGATAGATATTTCTTTTATACTATGTTATATCGAGAATTTGAATTTATAAATAAATTTGATAAATTAGAAAATAGTAGCTTTGGGAAATATAGTGATATAAAATATTTTGGTATAGATGAAAATACTAAAGAAGAGGTAAAAGATCAAGTAGAAGTATTGTATTATAATTCTAAAGATGATTTTGCTATTTTAATAAATACTAAAAATAATGATGAAGTAATTTTAAATAAAAATCCTAAAGGTAATAATTTTAAAGAAATATATGATAATATTGAAAATTTAAAAAATAGATATAATGGAAATAATAGTTTAAATGATAGTGATGAGTTAAAAGTGCCTTATCTAGATTTTAAAGTTATTAGAGATTATACCGAATTAGAAAATAAAAAATTTCCTACTTATAATGGGGTTGGAGAAATTATGAAGGCTATTCAAAGTATCGAATTTTCTTTAGACGAAAAAGGTGGCAAGATTAAAAGTGAAGCTGGTATTGATATGGAAAATTATATGTCTGCTGTTGAAGATGAAACACGTTATTTTTACTTAGATGATACTTTTGCAATCTTTTTAAGAGAAAAAGGTAAAGATATGCCATACTTTGCGGGAAGAATTGAAGATATTACTAAGTTTCAACAATAGAATTCTTAAAACTCAAGGAATTCTTTTTTTGTTGTATTAGATAGATGTTTTTGATATAATTGAGT
>CANQSO010000138.1 GCA_947626535.1 uncultured Bacilli bacterium
TTATAATATTAATTACTATGTTTTTGATGTATTTTTACATCTATTTATTCTTTAGACACAGTTAACTTAATGGGACCTTTTTTACCATATTTTTTTTAAAGCTATTTATGTATTGTCCGGGACGACAACCGCCGTCCAGCGGACCTAAGCACACTCACGCAAGGGTAAACGGTGAGCTTGAGCTCCCCACACCGCCCGTGATTCGTGTACTCGTTGCCAGATACACGACCGGGAAGATGCCGTAGTCGTAGCCGACGCTGGAGTTGTGCAGGTAACCGGACGAAAGCACACGGAACGCATTGACCGTGGAAGAGGATAACGGGGTCATTGTCCATCCATACGAACTTCCTACCGTACTATATATCCAGTCATTTGATGCGCAACTTCCTGAACTATAATCACTTAAACTATAGCCAAGACACGTTGCCCTTACACTTCCTCCTACGGCATAGCCGTAATCACTTGCTGTAATTAGTCCTACTTTTCCTGTCCATTTTGTTCCTTGTTCTGAGCTATACATACTTTTTGCTGTTCCATAATCTGCTCCTCCGACATTCCAACTTCCACTTACTACCATGCTATTATTTCTTACTGCATAACTATTATTTAAGTAACTTGCTAATGTTGAGCTTGACCAAGTATTATTATAATTGCTATCCCATTCTCTATTACCTAAATTTGTACTTCTCATTATTTTAAGTTTTCCATCTATTATTCCAATTATACGCCATGTCTCACTATTAAATGTTACATAGTTATTTGGATTTGCTCCTGTATACCTTAAGTTACCATAATCATCCTTTATTAAGCTTCCATCTAAACTGGCATTATTGGTTATACATGTTGTTGCGGCTGTTCCACCTTGTCCACATTTTGGAACTTCACTTGCAAAAGTTTTTGGTATCTTCTTTAATGTATATGCTCCTGTCCATCCACTTGAATTTCCTACATGATCTACTGCTCTAAAGTAATATGTGGCATTTAATTCATCACTTATTGTCCATGGGTTATTTGGTACTCTTGTTGTACTATTCTTATTTGTTGAATATTCATAATATGATACACTTTGATTATCTTTTGATGTTAAACTTATTTTTATATCATCTGTTGTTTCTGTTCCACTTGTATATCCATTTAAATTTACTTCTGGTACACTTGGTGGTTCTTTATCGATATTGGTTATACTTTGAGCTGTTGGATAGGTATAGATATTTCCAGCATTATCTCTTACCTTTATTATGATATTACTTTCATTTGCTTGATATTCTTTTTTATTACTTGCTTGCCAATCGGTTCCATTATTAAAACTATAGGCTGCTGTACTATGTAATCCACTTCCTCCACTATCTGTTGCTCCATTTATTGTTAAGGTTACATTATCTTTTGTCCATGAACTATTACTTTTACTTACTCCTGTTATACTTGGTAATTCTTTTTCAATATTGGTTATTTCTTGTTTGGTTGGATAGGTATAAATATTACCGGCATTATCTCTTACTTTAATTGTTATATTACTTTCATTTGCTGAATATTCTTTTGTTGGACTTGCTTGCCAATCTGTTCCATTATTAAAACTATATGGAGAGTCATTATGTAAGCCACTTCCTCCAGTGTCTTTTACTCCTTCGATTGTTAATGATACTTTTCCATTTGTCCAGGCACTACTACTTTTCTTTACTCCTGTTATACTTGGTAGTTCTTTTTCAATATTAGTTATTTCTTGTTTAGTTGGATAGGTATAGATATTTCCAGCATTATCTCTTACTTTGATTGTGATATTACTTTCGTTTGCTGAATATTCTTTGGTTGGGCTTGCTTGCCAATCAACTCCATTATTAAAACTATAAGCTGCTGTACTATGTAAGCCACTTCCTCCGGTATCCTTTGCTCCTTCGATTGTTAATGATACTTTTCCATTTGTCCAGGCACTGTTACTTTTCTTTACTCCTGTTATACTTGGTAGTTCTTTTTCAATATTGGTTATTTCTTGTTTAGTTGGATAGGTATAGATATTTCCAGCATTATCTCTTACTTTGATTGTTATATTACTTTCATTGGCTGAATATTCCTTTGTTGCACTTGCTTGCCAGTCTGTTCCATTATTAAAACTATAAGCTGCTGTATCATGTAAACCACTTCCTCCTGTATCTGTTGCTCCTTCGATTGTAAGACTTACCTTTCCATTTGTCCAGGCACTACTACTCTTTTTTACACCTGTTATACTTGGTAATTCTTTTTCGATATTGGTTATTTCTTGTTTGGTTGGATAAGTATAAATATTCCCAGCATTATCTCTTACCTTTATTGTAATGTTACTTTCATTGGCTGAGTATTCTTTTGTTGGGCTTGCTTGCCAATCTACTCCATTATTAAAACTATAGGCTGATGTACTATGTAGACTACTTCCACCTGTATCTCCTGCTCCTTCGATTGTTAATGATACCTTTCCATTAGTCCATGCACTACTACTCTTTTTTACTCCTGTTATAGTTGGCAATTCTTGATCTATTTTTAAGGTTGTACTTTTTGTTAAACTTCTATTCTTTGCTTTATCATAACATCTATAATATCTTGTTTCATTATGATTTCCACTATATGTTTTTGATATTGTGTTGTTACTTAAACTTTCTGTCATTCTTGAGTAGTCACTATCATTTGTACTTTCTTCACAATAATCAAAGGCACTTCCACTTGATATATTACTTATATTTATTTTCACTGT
>CANQSO010000139.1 GCA_947626535.1 uncultured Bacilli bacterium
ATTGGAGCAGATGATGGGAATCGAACCCACGTTAATAGCTTGGAAGGCTATAGTTCTACCATTGAACTACATCTGCATTTCTTTTATGTATTTCATTCTACCAAATCAAAGACTTAAATGCAAGAATAAATTAATATTTTGTTTATAATTAGCATTTTTATCTATACTAATAATGGTGATTTGATGAAAAAAATGAGTATTTGGTTAGAAGAAAAAGATAATTCGCCAATTAATATTTTAGATAAAGATATAAATGTTGATATCTTAATTATTGGAGCGGGTATAACTGGAATGTCTTTAGCTTATCAACTTAAAGATGAAAAATTAAATATTGGTGTTGTTGACGCTAGTTTAGTGGGACAAGGTCTAACAGCTAGAACAACAGGAAAATTAACTTATTTACAAGGAATTACTTATTCAAAAATTCTTAAAGATAAAGGATTAGATGCTAGTAAATTATACTTAGAATCACAAATGGAAGCTATAAAAGAAGTTGAAAGAATTATTATTAAAGAAAAAATAAATTGTGATTTTGAAAAAACTTCATCCTATCTTTATGCTGGTACTCCTAATAAAATTAAAGAGTTAAAAAAAGAAAAAAAGATTTTAGATAAGTTTGGTATTAAAGTAAATGAACTAACTGGTAAGGATTTTTATTCAATATATGTTTCTGATACAGCAGTATTTCATCCTCTAAAATATGTATATGCCCTAAAAAAGATTTGTTGCAAAAAAAAGATTAATATTTATGAAAAAACTAAAATTACAGATATAAAATTAATTAAAAATCTTTATAAATGTCAGGCAAATAATAATATTATCTATGCTAAAAAAGTTATAATTGCATGCCACTACCCTTTCTTTTTATTACCAATGTTTTTACCAATTAAAACTAATAATGAACAATCATATATTATGGCTTATAAAACTAAATTAAATGAACATAAATCTTTTATATCAGTTGATAAGCAAACTAAATCTTATCGTTTTCATGATAATTATAAAATTGTTTTAAGTAATTCACATGTGATAGCTAATCATTTAAATCGTAAAGAAAATTATTTAGAATTAATAAATGATATTGGTAAATTTTATCCTGATTATATTTGGAGCAATGATGATTTATTAACTATTGATAATCTACCATATATTGGTAAGATTAAAAATAATCTTTTTATAGCAACAGGATATAATACTTGGGGAATGACTAATGCAACTAACGCCTCTAAAATATTAAAAGATTTAATTTTAGATAAACCTAATAGATATGAAGAATTATTTGCTATTTCTAGAACAATTAGTTTTAAAGATCTTAAAAATTCTGTTGTTGACATGTATGATAATGCCAAAGGTTTTATTGAAAATAAATTATTTCCTAATAAAGCTTGGTATAAAAATATAACTTTTACAAGAAAAAATAATTTACCTTTAGCAACCATTCATGATGAAAATGGCAACCATACAATCATCAATCGTTGTCCTCATATGAAATGTAGTTTAATTTATAATCAATTTGAAAATGTTTGGGAATGTCCCTGCCATGCTTCTAAATTTGATATTGATGGTAATTGTTTAAAGGGTCCAAGTAAAAAAAATATTTCTTATAAAGAATAATTGTTATATAATATATTTTACTTAAAAAGGAAGTGAGCAGTATGTTAGAAGAATACAAAGAACTTCTAAGTAAAAATATTCCCGATTCTTTTAATAAATATTTAAAAGACCCTTTTTTAATTCGTTTAAAAGGTAAAGGTTATTTTTGCGGAATGGATTATGCTAGTAAAGGTATCTATAATTTTTTAGAATATGTAAGTCGTTATGACCATTCTATTACAACTGCTAAATTAACTTGGTATTTAAAAAATGATTTTAAAGCAATGCTTGCGGCTTTATATCATGATATTGCTACTCCTTGTTTTTCTCATGTAATTGATTATACGAATAAAGATTATGCTACTCAATCAAGTACTGAAGAAAAAACTAAAGAAATTTTAGAAAATGATTTATACTTATTAACATGTTTAAAAGTAGATAAAATTAATTTAGAAGATATTATTGATTTTAAAAAATATAGTATTGTGGATTTAGAAAGACCTTCTTTATGTGCTGATAGATTAGATGGTATTTTTCTAAGTAGTTTATTTTGGACTCAGAAAATGAAGATTAATGATATTAAAAATATTTTAGCTAATACAACTATTTATCAAAATAAAAATCATGAAGATGAAATAGGTTTTAAAAATTATGATGTTGGTCAATTAGTTTTACAAAATAATGATTTAATTGATTTATATTGTCATTCTAATGAAGATAATTATATGATGGAATTATTAGCTAAAATAACTAAATACTCTATTAGAAAAAATATAATTACTTATGATGATTTATATCTTTTATCTGAACAAGATTTAATAAAAAAATTATTAAATAGTAATGACCAAATAATTCTTTCTTTATGGCAAAAATTTACAACAATTAACCAAAAAGATATTCCAAAAATCGACTTACCTAATGTTAAAAAACGAGTTATAAATCCTTTAATAAATGGTCAAAGATTTTATTAAAAAATTTTTTAAAAAAAGTTTAAAAAAATCGTTGACAAA
>CANQSO010000140.1 GCA_947626535.1 uncultured Bacilli bacterium
TAGCAAGACAATTACCACTGATAATATAAGACCCAGATAATAATAAATCACCTTTTTTCTTAGTTATGGCATCAACTTCGCCAGTAAGTAAAGATTCATTTACTTCTACTTCCCCATCCATAATAATACTATCACAAACAATTTGATGACCAATATTAATTTTAACTAAATCATCTAAAACTAATTCTTCTAGAGAACACTTAACTTCTTTGCCATCTCTAATAGCAATTATTTCACTTTCACTAATAAACGATAATTTATCAATAATTTTTTTAGATATGATTTCTTCTACAATACTAATAATGGAATTAATAATAATAACACCCATAAATAAACAATTTTTTAAACCATTAAATAATTGATTATTTAATAAACCAGCTATAAAAACTGCAACACCTAATGCTATATTTAAAAAATTAAAATATGTAAAAAAATTATCTCTAATAATTTGTTTAATTGATTTAGTTTTAGGTTGATCATCATAATTAACTAAATTATTTTTAATTCTTTCATCTACTTGTTCTTTGGTTAATCCTACTTTTAAATCCGGATTATATCTTTTTATGTCCATTTTAGCACCCTCTATATATTTTCATGATAACTATTCATAATTTTATTTAATTCATACATTTTATTATCTAATTGTTTAATATCTTTAGCATAACTTTCTAAAGCTTTAGATATATCTGGAGGTATTTCATCAGGAAATTTATAACGAATTTTATGGTCAATACTAGCCCAGAAATCCATAGCTATTGTTCTAATTTGAATTTCTGCTTCTACATATTCAACATGATTTTCTAAATAAATAGGCACTAAAACATTAAGATGATATGATGTATAACCACTCTGTTTAGGATTAATAATATAATCTTGTTTTTGTTTAATAATGATATTATGAGAATTTTGAATCATATTAACAATATCATAAACATCATTTATAAATGACACAACAATTCTTAAACCAACAACATCTGGTGCTCCCACTAAAATATTTTTTTCATTATATTCTAAGTTTTTTTCTTGTAATTTTTGCTTAATGCTTTCTTCAGATTTTAATCTTGATTTAACATGTTCAACTGGATTATATCCATGACGATGAACAAATTCTTCTAAAAGAATATCAATTTCAGTTTCTAACATTTTTAAAGCATATTGATATTTTAAAAAACTAACTTTTTCTTCTTTCATATCATAGGCTCCTTACATAAAGAATTATATCAAAATAACAAATTAAAGTAAATATAACGAAAAAATGAACAACAATAATTTTCTTGAATTTTCCTAATATTTTTGCTATGATGTATACAGATGAAGGAAACTTCATACAATAAAAAAGGATACATCTTGAAATTTTTCAGATGTAATCCCTTGTTTTTTGGGGAAAGCATCCGATAATTCAACTTAAGTTGAAATCAGATGCTTTTATTTTAGTTTAAAATTAGTAGGATTATTACTACAATTAATAAGATATTTTCAATATAAAATAAAAATTCTCTTTTCGTCATAGTAACCACCACCCTTCATTTTTAAATTTTAAAAATAAAGGGAAAAACATCTGATTTATTTCTTAATGTATCCAATATCATTATAGCAAACTATAGTTTTTTAAGCAACTAATTATCACATTATCTTTACTATTTTATAATCAAACTTTCGCTATCCATTTCTTTTGGAATAGCAATATCCATATATTCTAATATGGTAGGTGCAACGTTAGTTAAATCACCTGTTTCTTTAAGATTTATTTTAGAATCAGTAATAATAAATGGTACTTTACTTACTGTATGAGTTGTAACTATTCCTCCTGCTTCATCTAACATCATATCAGCATTACCATGGTCAGCTGTTACAACTAAAGTATAAAAGTTTTCATCAGCTTTTTCTTTTAATAATTTTAAACATAAATCAATTGTCGTAATAGCTTTTTTAGTAGCTTCTAAATTACCAGTATGTCCAACCATATCAGCATTAGCAAAATTAACTAAAATAAAATCATAATCTTTTTCTAAGCATTGGACAACTTTTTTAGTAACTTCAACTGCACTCATTTCTGGTTTTAAATCATAAGTTGCAACTTTAGGACTAGGAATTAAATATTTTTGACAACCATCTAATGAAGCATTACTCTCACCATCAAAGAAATAGGTAACATGGGCATATTTTTCGGTTTCAGCTACTCTTGCTTGCGTAAGTCCTAATTTTGATAAATAAACTCCTAAAGGATTTTCTATTTCATTATAAGATATAAAATTATTAGTTTTAATTTTATTATCTATCGGTAAAAAGTCATAAACTTTTAATTCACTCATATCTAAAGTTTTAAATTCTTCAAAACCCTTAATTGTAAAACTACCAATAATTTGTTTAGCCCGGTCAGTTCGATAATTCATCCATATTAAGATATCCCCATTTTTAATTGGTTTAAAATCTTTAGTTTTAATAGGCGGTAAATACTCATCTGTAATATTCTCGTCATAACAATGTTTAAGAATAAAGGCAACATTACTTCCACCCATTCCTAT